>NZ_JBNGOY010000014.1:0-110137 GCF_050589805.1 Carboxylicivirga fragile
ATTTTTGGTATCTACCTTGGTATTCGTATTCATTACAAAAGACTTCAGAAATCCTTTGTAAGATACTGAATGCCAAGGTTTTAAGCAAGAAAACACACATCTTATTTAGTTGACTGCCAATTATTTACAGTTTTGTCATGTACTAAAAACAGACTTATTAAAAACTGTGAGCCAAACCTTTTTATTGCGGCTAACAACGACCTGATTGGGCAACACATGACAAGAGAAGTTTTAAAGAAAACACAAACTGGAAATGTAGTGATATTAGCCGGTGATAAATACGACAGAAATGCCGTTGAATTACAGGATGCCATTGACAAAGAAATAGCTCCCTTGGTTGAAAGCGGCCAACTTAAAGTACTCTATAAAACATTCATAGAAGAGTGGAGCGACCATAATGCCACCTATGAATTTGAACAATTCCTATCCTTAAGCGGTGAAAAACCTGATATCGTATTTGCTGGATACGACGGCATAGCTGAATCTGTTATACATATGCTCGAACGCAACAATTTAATGGAAAATGTTTATATAACAGGGCAGGACGCTGAACTGAGAGCAATAAAAAACATTATTGATGGGAAACAAGTAATGACGGTGTTTCACCCACTAAAGGAAATTGCTTATCAAGTTGCAGAACTAGCTGTTAACCTTGGCAACGATAAAATGCCTGAAAAATCAGAATTATCCTATATAAATAATGGCCTTATTGATGTACCAACCATTAAAATGAATTCCAAAGCTGTTACAATCGAAAACATTGATGAAGTATTGATAAAGAGTGGTACGTATACCAAAGAAGAAGTTTACAATTAAAATAACCTCTAGATACGAACGAACTATAAAATAACGTTTTTAAACAAATGCTCTTCGGAGCATTTGTTGTTACATAAGACTCTTTTCATGTGTCTAAAATTTATTTCTTAATGGTCACATGGAACTCGCCAACTTAGTCATTCTCCTGTGTGAGATAACTTATCTCATGGCTCGTTTCATGTAGCAAACTAAAAAACAAATATTTTTTGGAGATACTATCACCAAAAACACTATTTTAGCCACAGCTAACAATTACTAAATCCATTATGAGAGTCCTCCTTACTATTGTTGTTATGGCAATGCTTATGCTTGGCTGTAGCAAAAAAGAAAACCTACAGTTTGGTTTCCTATTTTCAACAAAAGCCACTGCACGCTACATTAAAGAAGCTAATTATTTTAAAGAAAGAGCGGAACAACTTGGTGTCAAAGTAATAATTGATGATGGAGAAGGCGACGAAAACCTGCAATACACCAAAGCCATTGAAATGTTTGATCAAGGCATTGACGCGCTTGTAATAATTGCAATTAACACCAACACAGCAGCCGCTATCATTCGCGAAGCACATTCACGAGGGGTGAAGGTAATCGCCTATAATCGAATGATAAAAAATAGCGAACCTGATTTCTACATATCAGGAAATAATGAATCGCTTGGTAAATTAATGGTTGATGCCGTTTTGAAAAAAACTCAAACTGGAAATGTGGTTATTTTGGGTGGTGATAAATACGATAAAAATGCGGTTGAACTTCAAGCATCCATTGATAATGCCATTGCACCTTTAGTTAAGTCTGGAGATCTTAAAATTCTTTATAAAACACATATTGAAGAATGGAATGACATAAATGCAGAATACGAATTCGAGCAATTTTTATCACTTAACGGAACCAAACCTGATATTATTTTTGCCGGTTATGACGGTATAGCTGATGCCGCCATACGCGTTCTTGATAAACATGAGCTAATGAGCGATGTTTATATCACAGGTCAGGATGCAGAAGTTAGAGGTGTAAAAAACATTATTGCCGGCAAGCAATTGATGACCGCTTTTCATCCCTTAAAAGAAACGGCGTATAAAGCAGCTGAAATTACATTTGAACTGGCAAATGGTCGTTTGCCAGCAAAAAATGAATTTGTATACATCAACAATGGCTTTGCAGATATTCCAAGTATTAAAATTGATTCGAAAACCGTTACTAAGAACAATATTGACGAAGTATTAATTCAAAGTGACTTCTACACAAGAGAAGAGCTTTACGATTAAATCTCTTAGTTTATCAGTTTTAGACGTTGCTTTACCTTACTATTGAAGTGGAGTTTGAAATTGCCAGGAACATAATTGTCCATTTGCATACAAACTTCGCTAGAGAACTCAATACCATAGGCGGCCAAATGCATCAAATCAGCATCTGATAAATCCAAAGTGGCCTTTTTGTTAATATTGAAATCCAAGATAGCTTTAATCATTCCGGCGTTAAAATTATCACCGGCTCCTATTGTACTGATTGGATCAATTATAGGCACTTTAAAATGATGTGTATGATCTTTGGAGAAGGTATAAACCCCGTTTTTATTAGCTGTAACAATAAGGTTTTTGCAAAAAGGTGCAACTTGAGAATATACATCCGAAGCATTTTTTAGGCCATAAATATTGTAGAAATCCTCATCACTACCACGGACAATATCTGCCAATAAAAAATTCTCTTCAATGGTTTTGATCAGATTGTTTCTATTCTCTAAATGATGACTTCGAAAGTTTGGATCGTAAATAATAATTGTGCCTTTCGATTTAGCATGATTTAAATAATCAAGCAAGCGTGGCCTAACAACAGGATTCAAACCAAAGAATGATCCGAATACAATTATATCATTTTTACAGAAATCGGGCATCTCACCTTCTAATCGTTGAGTCGGATAATCCTTAAAAAACTCATATTCGGCATCATTATCTTCGTTTAGAAAAGCAAGTGCCAAGGCAGATTTCCCTTCATCAAATCGACAAACATATTGCGTTGCTAATCTATTTTCACCAAGGAAATCCATAATTAGATTACCAACCTTATCATTTCCTATCTCTGAAATAAAATAGGAAGGCACCTCCATCCTAGCCAAAGAAACCATTGTATTTAAAGCACTACCTCCAGCTTTTGATGCAAGTGGCTGATTGTTTTTAAAAATCACATCTAAGACTGTTTCTCCTACTCCAAAAACCCGACGCATACATTTATTTTTAGATAAAAAAAGCCATCCCACAAATGCAGGATGGCTTAAAGTAAGTTATTTTCAGTTATTTCACCAATTTACTAATGGTTTTGAAAGCATCTGTTCCAGCATAACGGCATAATTCAAAAAGAATTGATTCGTAGGTAGAAACAATTACACCTTCCTGGCGCAAACGCTCCATGGCATTAGCTTTATTAGCCGGATTACGCGAGCCAACACAATCCTCAACTACAACTGGATTAAATCCTCTTTCCTTTAAATCAATTGCCGTTTGTAAAACACAAATGTGTGATTCAATACCTGCAATTATCACAAATCGTTTAGTTGTTAACTCCAACGTCTCAGTGAACTTAGGTTCATCGCAACAACTAAAAGCCATTTTTTCAACATGAGGATCTTGTGCTATCAACTCTTCAACTGAAGGTATAGATGCTCCTAAACCTTTAACATATTGCTCCGTAACCAACACTGGCACTTCCAAGGCCTTCAAACCACCAATCAAAATTCCAACATTTTTTTCTAATTCTTGATATCCATCAATATGAGGAAATAAACGTTCCTGAATATCAACTATTAGAGCAACTGCATTTGACTTCTCCACTCTCATAACTAATTATTTTGTAAAGCTTTTAAATTAAGGTATTCAAAATTATTAAAAAATTCCAATAGCTTTTCAGCGATTTTCGAAACGCCTCCTTCAAGGTCTGATTCAATATTTAATGGAATTACAGGGTCGTGTAGTGATAAACGTAATAAAAACCATCCTTGCTCATTAGCCCCTTTACATGACACACGAACACCTTCGTAATTATTAGCGACCAGCTCCCAATTCGCTTGCGAAGCGGCATACATTCCCAATTCACTAATCACTCTTTCTCCGTATGCTGCGAATTCGGCTTGCTCAATTAGCAATCGAAACTCCTTACTCTCTTTTGGGCGCGGCAGAGACTCAATCAAAGATGACAAACTTTTGCCTTCTTTTTTTAGTTTCGCCATCTTAATCAAAATCTTGGTAACCAAATAAGCACCATCATCTAAGAAATAATTTTCCTTTAAGGCAGCATGCCCTGATGTTTCGATAGCTAACCACGACTCTTCGCCTTGCTCATTAAGGCGAATTGACTCATTTATTACATTTTTATAACCACGCTTAAAACGATGATGTTTTGCACCAATATGTTCATTAATAAACCAAGCTAATCCATCCGACGTGATCGAATCGGTTACCATGGTTGAATTTGGATGCTCCTCGTTGACAATAGCTGCCGAAAGCGCGATCAATTCATTTCTATTAATAGGATTTCCTTCCGCATCAACAATAGCCGCCCTATCAACATCGGTATCAAAGATAATACCCAGATCAGCTGAATTATTCTTGACAGCGGCACAGATAGAAGCCATTGCTCGCTCATCCTCAGGATTAGGAATATGATTTGGAAAACGCCCATCAGGATCAAGAAATTGACTACCTTCAATATTAGCCCCTAGTGCTTCCAAAACCTTATGCGCATAAAAACCACCAGCTCCATTACCAGCGTCTAACACAATTTTAGAACCACTCAATGGTTTCTGGTAATTATCAGCATCATTTACTTCAGTCCTTATTTTATCGGCTAAAATATTGGAATAAGTACTAATGAAATCAACTTCGCTAAGCTCTCCTTCTTTGGAGTCAGATTGCTCATCAAAATCTCCGTTCTCAGCAATGTTTAATATCTCCGTTATATCTTGCTTCTCTAATCCTCCTTCTGAGGTAAAAAACTTTAAACCATTACGATTGTAAGGTAAATGACTTGCAGTTAGCATTACAGCACCATCAACCATAAAAGGTTCGGTTACAGTAACCATAAACATTGCAGGTGTGGAAGCCAAACCGCAATCATAAACATCAATCCCTTTGTTAATCAATGCTTCTGAAAAAGCTTTTTTCAAATCAGGACCTGACAATCTGGAATCCATTCCAACAGCAATCTTTAGGCCTGTCGCTTTTTTCTTTTTCTTCTCCAACCATACACTAAATGCTTTTGCCAAATGGGCAACAACATCGCTCGTTAAATTCACAGGTTGGTTGGCAATACCAGTTAAGGCAACGCCACGTATATCAGAGCCATTTTGCAGGCTCTTCCAATTAAAACTCATAAGTCTAGTATATTATAATCCTGCTGCCTTACGCGATTTATGGCCTAAATAACCACCATGGTGACGTTTAGCATAATCGGCATTTGAGAAATTAATTTTTTTCATTAACAGTACAACCAACACATCCCCAATTACAGTCATGGTTGTAGTAGATGTTGTAGGCGTTAAACCAAGGGTACAAACCTCCTTTGGATTCCCAGTACTAATGCACACATTCGCTTCTTTGGCCAATACTGATTCAGTATTACTTGTGATAACGATAATTGGAATACCTGGTCGTAAACCGCGAACAAGATCAATCAACTCTATAATTTCACGTGTCTTTCCAGAATTGGAAATCATTAATATGACATCATTTTCTTGCACAACACCAAGATCACCGTGCTGCGCTTCACTCGGATGAAGAAAGATAGATGCGGTACCCGTTGAGCTAAAAGTAGTTGCCATATTGACAGCTATTTGACCAGCTTTACCCATTCCCGTAGTCACTAATTTTCCACCTTTCTGGTGAACCTGCTCTTCAATAATATCAACCGCTTTGATAAAATCATCAGTAGCCGGAATATTCTGTACTGCTTGTGCTTCATGCACTAGCAAGGATTTTACTTCATCTAAGTTCATAAACTATGATTTAAATACGAGCACAAATGTACCATTTTTGCAATCAAACTATCAATTTACAATCTTAATTAGTTTTAAAAGTTGCCCACACCTGAGCTAGCCACAGGGCATACGATTCTGCATGGTTATGCTTTTTCAAACGACGAAATAAACGCTTTTTTTCGACCGAAATATTTAATGGATAATACCAGAACGAATTCAGATAATTAAAGGCCTGATTCCAATTAATGCAATGTTCAACAACTAAGTCGTAATAATACTGATGAAACTGCTTGAACATATCGACTTGTTTATCGCTTACAACCTCATTCAAATCATTTATTAAAAACGGATTAGTGAGCAATCCTCTGCCAATCATAAAGCTTTTCACATCAGGGTAACGTTCTCTCCATTGAAAATAATCATCGTAAGAATTAATATCTCCATTGGCACACATCTGATGATCGGTGTTCTTGTAAAACCAATCGAAATGTTCGAAAGAAACAGTGCCACTGTACTTTTGATTAACCAATCGTGGGTGAACAACTACCTCTTTAATGTCGTAATTATTCAAAACACTAAACACCCTCTTTCCCTCTTCAATGGTGCTTATTCCCGAACGCATTTTAATACTTAGAGCAATCGGAAGTTCAACATTAAAAAATGCATTGAGCAAGGCATCAATAACTTTATGATCCTTTAACATTCCACCACCCAAGCCACGCTTAACCAACATTGGGAATGGGCACCCCATGTTAAGGTTTATTTCATCAAATCCCAAGGCAATCATTCTTTCAGCATACATCAAAAGAAACTTTGGATCGGTAGTCACAAGTTGTGGAACTACGCTTATATCTTGAGTAAACTTTGGATTTAATTCATACTGAATCTGTTTTTCAAATGATGTTCCTTCCTCAATAAACGGCGTAAAATATTTAGAAATATTTCCATATACTTTTGAAAAAGCATAGCGATAAAAAGGATTGGTGTATCCTTGCAAAGGGGCCATGTAAAAGTTCGACTGCGTTGCTGCTGACATTTTTAACAGTAAAAATTTTTAGCCAAAGGTAACATCATATTTAATGAATCAGATCCGTACCTTACAATTAAAAGCTATACATGCACGCTATAAATTCTATTTTTTACTTAATTTGTACGCCTATTGGCACTTCAATAATATAGACACTTATGAGCAATCTTGATCCAGAAACAACAGTTGGACGCAGAGGACTTATCCTTAAAACTCTTGAAACAAAGGGGCAAGTTAACGTACATGAACTTAGTGAGCAATTTAAGGTTAGTGAAGTTACCATACGAAATGACCTTACTCAACTTGAACACAAAAACCTGCTTATTCGAGCCAGAGGTGGAGCCATCAAGACAGACAAGGTAACTTTAGAAATGAAACTCTCTGAAAAGAGAGTGAAAAATGCACGCGAAAAAGAAGCCATCGGTCGAAAGGCTGCCAAACTCATTGAAGAAGGTGACACAATAGTTCTGGATTCAGGAACAACAACAAAAGAGGTTGCCAACCATCTAAGTCGATTCAAGAACCTCACTGTTATAACCAACGCCTTACATATAGCGGGGCCATTAGCCGAATTAGAACAGATAAATGTAATTATGCCTGGCGGCACAATGCGTAAGAAATCCTTTTCGCTCGTTGGCTCCATTGCTCAGAATAACTTTAAGAAGTTTTTTAGCGATAAATTATTTATTGGTGCTGATGGAATTGACGTCAATCTAGGATTTAGCACACCCCACATTGAAGAAGCAGCTCTGAACAGAACAATGTTGCGCATGGCAAAAAAAGTAATTTTAGTGGTTGACTCCAGTAAATTCAAGCGCAGAAGCCTGGCTGTAATTGGCCAATTAACTGATATTGATGTAATAGTTACAGACAGAGGGCTTGGTGAAGATGATCATGCTAAACTAATTAATGCGGGTATCGAAGTCATTATTGCTGACTAAAATAAGTGGAATCCTTATGAAATCTGAGTTTATTGAACTTATAAACCATAAGTTTGTTGTAAAATACAATAAACCAGAAACACATGTTCATAGTAATTTCACCAGCAAAATCTCTTGATTTTGAGTCTGCGGTACCACAAACTCAAAATTCTTCCATAAGGTTTCCGAAGGAAGCCCATACTCTTGTACAAAAATTAAAAAAGTTCAAACCAGATGACTTGGGTCAACTTATGAATATAAGCACTCAATTGACTCAATTAAACCATCATCGCTTTCAAATTTGGCAGCATCCTTTTGTTGATGAAGAAATTAGAGCCGCTTTGTTTGCCTTTAAAGGTGAGGTATACACAGGTATTGATGCCTACCACTTAAGTAGTGATGCAATTGATTATGCTGATAATCATCTGCGCATACTGTCGGGTTTATATGGCTTACTTCGCCCCTTGGACGCCATCATGCCCTACCGCCTTGAGATGGGTACTAAATTGTCAGTTCGCACCAAGAAAAACCTATATGAATTTTGGGGCGATAAAATAACCAAGCTGCTTTTGGATGATATGAATGCTTCCGATGAAGAGGTGCTTATCAATTTGGCCTCAAACGAATATTTCAAATCAATCAACAAAAAGAAGTTCGACAAAAGAATTGTAACACCTGTCTTTAAAGATCAAAAAAATGGCGAATACAAGGTCATCAGTTTTTTTGCTAAAAAAGCTCGTGGCCAGATGACTCGATTTATCATAGAGAACAAAATAGAGCATCCCGATGATCTTAGGGCATTTGCTATTGATGGTTATTACTATCATCAAGAATTATCAAAACCCGATACGCCAACATTTGTTAGAGAACATTAAATAATACCTCATGATGCTATTTTGATATTGACCCGAAGCTTTTTTTTTGCTACCTTTTCAAAACGCATGGTGAACAAACGGAAGTAAATACTAAAACCACACATCTTATGAGTCAAAAAAAATTAATTTTAGAACGATACGGAAACCTGTTAAAACAGGAATCTTTGGTGACGATGGATGATAAGATTCTTCCTAACACCTTTGTACTTGAAGCACCAGAACCATTTCCTGGATATTTTGGATATTACAGCGAAATACCCTCTGATTCAAAACCTCTGTACATTTATTTAGTACTAAATAAACTGTATACACTGGAAGAAGTAACGCGTGCGACACAAAATATTAAACAATATTTCAGCGCTGATTTTAGTGCAGCATCTGGTACCATTAATATTCACAATGAAGTATATCACGTCATTCGTATTCGACGCTTGGATACCTTTGACCAAATTCAAGATTTGCAGTCGTGTTACTTAGATGAAGGTGTTGAATTGAAGAAGAAGCCAAAAAAACGTGATGGTCAGGGCATAATCCGTTTGAAAAAATTCTTTATGCTGGAAAAAATTGAAGATGGAATATTTTTTGATTTAGACGAGAAAGACCATGGCTACTTTACCATACCCAAAAGACTTACTTGGAAACACTTTGAAGACATTACCCAAAAAGTAAAGCACAATTGGGATCATAGTACCTTTGATGCTGCTCTTGGCCATATTCACGAAGGCTTTGGAGTCATTGACATGGTGCGTATTTATAATCCGAATGTTAATCGTAACTATTTAATTGATGTTAGAAAACTCTACCTCGATCGAATTAAATAACTGACCTGAATTTGTCTGAAAAAATAATATATTAACTTTTTGTTTGCAATAAACTTTAGATTTAAGAACCCCTATATCCCCTGAAGGGGACTTTAGCCTCCCACTTTAGGGGAGGTTGGAGGGGTAAAATAAAAAAACAGTTATTAATTGATTATTGCTCATAACCCATCTCGACTATGCTATTAGATTAGCAAATTTATTTTTAAGACAAGCCTTTTCTTTTACCCGTCCAATCAATAAGCTGACTTGTTTCAACAAATGGCTTGGTATTGCCAAACAAAAAATCACTTTCACCTTCTTTACATATCATTGGGTGATTAGTAACATATTTATTCTTCAAAGTCAAATGTGCAGTTATCTCTTTGGCATGATTTCCCCACAAAAACCAATTTAAGTTCTCATTCTTCTGATCGATATAACTCAATAACTGTTTCGTGAATTCCGACCATATTTTAGCATGACTACCAGGCACCCCAACTTCGCAAGTAAACGAAGTATTCAAAAGAAGTACGCCTTGCTCCTCCCAATATTTAAATAATTCATCCGGCTCTAATAATTGAAACATCTGATCAAACAATCCACCTGTTTGAAGTTGAGGCTTAATTTGATTAAATGTCAAATAATTGCCCGTATCAGCAAAATACAAGGCTCTAACAATGTTCTTTAAAGAGGTATTCCGAAAGGTACTGTGCCACGATTTCAAGGTGCCTACTTCAAAAGCTCTGCCCGTTGCAACACCTTCCTGAGGATAAGGATCTTGTCCAATAATTACCACTTTGGCATTCTTAACATCGCGTGTCATAAAATGCAAAACTCTCTCTGGCAAAGGGGTAACAGCCTCCTGATCTTTCAACTTGTTTTCAATTTCAAGCAAAAGCCTTCTAACATCTTCATTGAGGAACAAGTTCCAACTGGTATGAATATTAGAATGAATTTGGTCTAAAAAAATGGACATATACTTACAAATAATTGAACTTTATTATCAATTTGTCGAACCTTTTCTTAATATTTGACTTCTATTTAAGAATAGCTAATCGAGCTCAAATGTAAGCATAGCTAATATAAATTTAAACCCTCATGATAAAATCCAATAAACGACCATTGAATAAACTAATACAAGCCACGCTGATTCTAGCAATATCAACCTATCTCTTAAGTTGTAATAATAATTACAGGGTAAAGGAAAGCTCATCGCAAATGACTTTTATTACAGATTCATTAGCTACTATCCCTGAAATTGATAAGTACATTGCGCCTTACACCGATAGTCTCGAACAAGAAATGAATAAAGTGATTGGTCATTGCGAACAGCAATTAACTAAAGGTATGCCCGAAAGCTTGTTAACCAACTTTACGGCCGATTTAATGCTTTCTTCTACGAACAACTTTTGTTCAAATAATCCTGATTTTCCTTCTGCGGATATTGCCATTATCAACTATAAAGGGTTACGAACTGCGATTGAGAAGGGAGACATTATGGTGAAAAATATTTTTAACCTGATGCCATTTGAAAATGAAATTATTTTGGTGACATTAAACAAACAGCAGGTGATCGAATTATTTGATTTCATGGCGAGTGTTGGTGGCGATGGTTTATCAGGAGCTTCATTCGTTATTGCAGATAAAAAAGCAACTAATATAAAAGTAAATAACAAGGCTCTTGAGGAAAAGAATTATATTATTGCCACATCCGATTATTTGGCAAATGGAGGCGATCATTTCACAATATTCAAAGATGGAGCGCCTAATTACAATACTAAGTTAAAGGTAAGAGATGTTATCATAGATCACATTTCAGATCTTCACACAAAAAATATATCAATCAATAGTCAACTAGATAAGCGAATTAGCTATGCCACAAAATAGACGCCAATTTATAAAAAACGCACTTAGTGGAACCGCTGCCATTAGCACTCTGCCACTACTTAATAGTTGCAGTAATAAACAAGCTAAATTGACTATTCTGCATACGAATGATGTACACAGTCAGATTGAAGCACTCGCCAACGATCATTGGGAATGGCCTGGTAAAGGAGGCTTCTCAAAAAGAGCCGCACTTATTGATGACATTCGAAAATCAGCAGAACACACATTACTATTAGATGCTGGTGATATTTTTCAAGGCACGCCTTATTTCAATTTCTATAAAGGAAAGTTAGAAATTGAATTAATGAATAAAATGCACTACGATGCTGCAACCATTGGAAATCACGAATTCGACAATGGCATTGTGGAACTATCTAAAAGAGTTAAAGAAGCAAAATTCCCATTCATTAGTAGCAATTACGATTTTAATGAAACACCCTTGCATGGCTTAACTTTTCCTTATAAAGTTTTTAACAAAGGAGCTATTAAAATTGGTATTCTAGGTGTTGGAATTGAGCTGGAAGGCCTGGTTAATAGCGCTTCGTACGGTAAAACTAAATACAACAATCCTATCTCAGTCGCCGAAAAAACAGCTAACCATTTAAGGAACAATGAGCAGTGCGATTACGTCATCTGTTTATCGCACCTCGGATATAAATATGAAAGTGAGAAAATTTCAGATCACAGTTTGGCTGAAGCCACTTCTAACATCGATTTAATTCTAGGAGGGCACACACATACCTATTTAGAGAAACCAACTAAGGTAAAAAACGCGATTGGCAAAGAAGTTATCATTAATCAAGCAGCATACTCAGGCGTATGTCTTGGCCGAATAGATGTAAGTTTTACTAATGCTAAACCAATTACAAGCACATTGAATTCGATTTACCATGTCTGAGACACTTAGTTTTACAGCTCAATCAATTGATAAATTAGCTTTGCAACATAAAGATGACGTTCATTTTACACAGATTGTAAAGCGACGTTTGATATTTCTATTAAAAATTAAAGAAGTACATTCTAGTGTAAAAGATATCGAATGGACTATTAATTATTCTCCGGTCAACAAGGGTAATAATTCTATTCGTATTACTCTCAACGATCCGCGAAACAAATTTGCATTTTATTATAATATTCCATTATTACAACGCTTTCACTTACAATTATATCTGGGAAATAACACTTTCAACTTTTTTGAAGCTCACCCCCTATTAATTGAGAAAGGTGTAATGAAAGATGATGAATACGAAGTAAAAGCAACAATCAATACCCTACCTCATCTTCTATTATCAAAAAATAGTACCCGCTACGAATTAAATCTTCTGGAAGAGAAATTGACAGACAACTCCAGTATTGAAAGCTCAAAAATAAACCAATCCATAGAATCAGCTTTTAGGCAATTCAATCAAGCCCTATTCAATATCATTAATACAAAGTGGCTGTTATAATCATTCAAGACATTTCAAGATAATTGTAAAAAAACAAAGCCGTTATGCAAAAAACATAACGGCTTTAATATTGTATTTTACTAATCCCTAGTCGATAGGTAACTGACGCTTGAAGCATTCATCTAAAGAAATGATAGTTTCAGTAGCTGAAATACCTGCGATTGCTTGAAGTTTATCATGCAAAATACGCTTTAAGTGTTCGTTACTTTTAGCATAAATCTTAATAAAGATAGCATATTGACCAGTGGTATAATGACACTCAACAATCTGAGGAACTTCTTCCAACATCTTAACCACCTTATCAAATAAACTGGCTTTTTTAAGGAAAACACCCATAAAAGCACAGGTATGATAACCTATCTTACTTGGGTTAATAATAAATTCTGATCCCTTTATTACTCCCATATTCATAAGTCGCTGAATGCGTTGATGAATGGCAGCACCCGACACCTTACATTCTCTTGCTACCTCAAGAAATGGAATTCGAGCATTTTTTGTAATGAGTGATAAAATCTTCTTATCTAAACTATCGATTTGTAAATTGCTTTCCATAGTATATGTGACAAATGTTTGAATCTGTAATAAAAAACACGTAATAATTAATAAATTGCTACAATAATAAAGTTAAATAATTTAATATCCAACGATATTAATCAGCAAAAACAGTCAATTAACAAAATCACTTAATATTTTACACCAATTAAAACTACACACTATCCATTATCAATCAAACCGTTTGCATCATCAATCTTTCATAATAAGGAAATACGAACATCAATTTATAACCATTATAAAGAAAAATTCAATCTAAAACTACATTTTAAAATCTCCTCCTCCCGGAAATTGGAATACCTGTAGTTCAAATTCGGGTAATACAGCCAATATATGGTCAAAAATATCAGCCTGTATTTCTTCGAACCTACCCCATGCCTGATCATTACTAAAAACATAAATCTCAATGGGAATACCCTTTTCGGTAGGTTGCAAGTGCCTAACCAAAAAAGTCATGCCATCGTGTATATTCGGATTTTTATGCAAGTATGCTTCCAAGTATTTTCTAAAAACACCAATGTTAGTCAATCGCCTACCATTGGCAGTCACCGTCTCATCTACTTGTAATGTCTTGTTGTAATTTATTATCTCCTCCTCCTTTTTCGTTATGTAATCTTTCAATAAATACATCTTTTTGCATCGTTCTATAAGCTCGGGCGAACAAAACTTTACACTACGCATATCAAGATTAATGGAACGCTTTATGCGCCTTCCTTCAGATTCTTCCATCCCTTTCCAATTTGAAAACGAATCTGACACCATGGCATAAGTAGGAACTGTGGTAATCGTTTTATCCCAATTTTGAATTTTAACAGTATTTAATGATATATCCAACACGGTACCATCAGTATTGTGCGAAGGCATGCTAATCCAATCACCTGGTCGCACCATTTTATTCGCCGATAGCTGAATACTTGCAACAAATCCTAAGATAGTATCCTTAAACACCAATATCAAAACAGCAGCTACTGCTCCCAAACCAGTAAAAATGGCAACTAACTCAACATTAAAAATAATTGATATCACGATTAATACGCCAATGAAATAGCCCACAATTTGCACTACCTGAATATAACCTTTGATTGGTCTATCTTGCGAATAAGGTTGTGCATTATAAATATCCATTACCGCACTAAAGAATGCTGTTAAGGTCCAAACACCTATGAGAACAAGGTATATCAGAATCACATTCTCAAAAATATACGATGCACTTGGAAAATCTTTAAACACTAAACCATTTACCAAATACAAAAAAGCAGCTGGTGCCAAATGAGATAAACGCTGAAATACTTTTCTTTCAATGAAGTAATCATCGTATTTTGATTTTGTTTTACGAATAATCTTCTCCACCACATGAACAATGTAGTACTTAGTCACCTTATTAATGAGATAACTTAAGCCAACCACTATTAAAATCAATAAAACAGTTCTAATTAACACTGCCAAATCACTGGATAAACCTAAACTAATTAAATAGTTAGTGACTGAAACATTAAAGATTTCGTCTAACTTAAGAACATATTCATTTTCATTACTTACCATTGCTTTCTATATTTAGATCAATTTTATAGCTTCTTAATAACAGGCTACAATTATAATACATCACATATGAAACGACCAAGTAAATTTACCATCTAAATATTCACATAGGAGGGGATAAAATTTACTTCAGAGTTCCATATGGCAAATAAAAACAAATTATAATCATATGAAATTCCTTATAGTAAATATCACTATCTTTTTTTTAATCTCAAGCTGTTTAAATGCACAAATGCCGTTTGACAAACATTTCGTAGATAAATCGATGCGAGTCGATCTTATTTTAGCTGGTGATGCTTTGGCACAATCAGCCTATATTATCGACATAAAAAAAGAACCGCATTGGGGAGGATCACATACCGCGCTCATCGACACATTCAATTATGGTGAATATCGATTTTTGATAATTAATAAGAACTCAGGAGACACCTTATATACCAGAGGTTTTTGTACGCTTTTTGAGGAATGGCGAACAACAGAAGAAGCCAACAGCTCTAAAAGAGCATTTTACCACAGCGTAACATTTCCTTATCCAAAAGCCAATATTAGCTTTGTACTGCAATCTCGCGAAAAAGACGGTTCGTTTATCGAATTATACTCCAGCCTTATTAATCCTAAAAACGCCAACATTAAAGTTGTTAAAGATTCACCCTACGAAGTTATTCCGGTTATCAACAATGGCGATTCAGAACACATGCTTGATCTGACTTTTATCGCTGAAGGATATAGAAAGGATGAGATGAAAAAATTCAAAGCTAATGTAGAACAACAAGCACGTTATCTTCTTAGTCAAAGTCCTTTTAAAGAGGCAAAAGACAAAATTAACGTATGGGCAATTTGTTCTCCATCAATAGATAATGGGCCAAGTGAACCAGAAAAAAAGAATTGGAGTCAAACGGCTGTTAGCTCTGCATTTAATACATTTTATGTAGATCGTTATTTGGAAACTTACGATGTTAAATCGATAAGAGATATTGCCTGCGCTGCTCCCTACGATCACATTGTTGTTCTTGTAAATTCTGATAGATACGGAGGCGGTGGTATTTACAATCACTTTTCTATTGGCACCTCTGATCATGCCTTATCAAAAAAAGTATTGATTCATGAAATTGGGCATGGCTTATTTGGCTTGGCCGACGAGTATTACACATCTGATGTAGCTTATCAAGATTTCTTTAATCTTAAAATAGAACCATGGCAACCAAATGTTACGACCTTGGTTGATTTTGAATCTAAATGGCTCAAACTTTTACCTCAAGATTATCCTATACCAACACCTACAGATAACAAATACAAAGACACCACAGGTGTATTCGAAGGTGGCGGATACGTAGCTAAAGGTGTATATCGCCCAGCCTATAATTGTCGCATGAAATCCAATGAAGCCAAAGGTTTTTGCGAAGTTTGTGAACAATCGGGATTAAAAATGATTAACTTTCTTACAAAATAAACAAGTACTATGAATTATATAGCCTCAGAAAATCGCTACGATAAAATGATTTATAACCGATGTGGTAGAAGCGGTCTTAAACTACCTGCCATCTCATTAGGTCTATGGCATAACTTTGGTTCTGTTGATGTTTACGAAAATGCTAAAGCCATTTTGTTACATGCCTTCGATAATGGAATTACGCATTTTGACTTGGCAAACAACTATGGCCCCGAGCCAGGATCAGCGGAAGAAACCTTAGGTAAGGTGATGAAAAACGAATTAAAAGCCTATCGCGATGAACTCGTTTTATCAAGTAAAGCAGGTTATTTAATGTGGGATGGCCCTTACGGAGAGTGGGGATCGAAGAAAAATATGATGGCGAGTCTGCACCAGAGTTTAAAACGAATGAACGTTGACTATGTCGACATTTTCTATTCGCATCGCCCCGATCCGGAAACACCACTTGAAGAAACCATGGGCGCACTTGATTTAATGGTACGGCAAGGAAAAGCTCTATATGTTGGACTATCAAATTACTCAGCCGAACAAACACAAAAGGCCGAATCAATATTAAGAGATCTTGGGACACCATGTTTAATACATCAACCACGCTATAACATATTTGATCGCTGGGTTGAAGGTGGTCTGTTGGAGGTATTGGATAAAAGAGGTGTTGGCTGCATTCCTTTTTCTCCTCTTGCGCAAGGTCTGCTTACCAATCGCTATTTAAAAGATATACCTCAGGATTCAAGAATGGCGAAAGCACATTTTCTTAAAGAATCGGCTTTGACCGAAACAAAAAGAGATGCTATTGTACAACTAAATAATTTGGCTACCAACCGAAATCAATCTTTGGCGCAAATGGCAGTAGCTTGGTTATTGCACAACAAAACAGTCACTTCTGTTCTAGTCGGAGCTTCTTCGGTGCAGCAATTAAGCAATAACCTGGGCGCTCTTGACAAGCTTGATTTCTCAAGTGAAGAATTGGAACGCATTGAGGCTATTGCGAAGCCTGTTGCTACCCAATAAGTAAAGTCATTTCCAATACTATGAGCCTGCTTTTTCGAGCAGGCTTTTCTTTTAAGTGCAATTCATGTTAAAAAAATGCAATTGACTACATTAATTCTACAACTCACTTCATCTTGTTTTATAATAAGCTTGTTCTAATGTAATATTGTTGTATCAATTAAAATGAAATAATTTAAACCCATAGATATGAACAAGAATTTTACTATACCTACCAAGTGGCTATCCATTTTCATAATTGGGATAATGGGATCGAGCCTATTTGCAAGCAATGCGTTTGCAGAGAAGAACCCTCGCAAAAAATACAAAAGCGTAGTAGTATACAACGATGATGAAGTAATATTTAGCACCAATGGAAATGATTTTCCTTTTGATCTTAAATACAAAGGCATTATAGAAGTGTCGAACGACGATCAAATGATTAACTCCATTTCGCCAAATGGCTTTGTTGAAATAAATAAAACAGCATTTGGTAATAACCGCCGTTTATATATTCATGCCGATGATAAAGGGCAATTAACTTACGAGTACTTTGTTGGGAAATCCAAAACCTCATTTGAACCAGAAGGAAAGAAGTGGTTGGGCGAAATTTTGCCGAATATCGTTAAGAAAAGTGATTTAGGAATAGAGTCTCGTGTTCGCAGAATTTATAGTTCTGACGGATTAAGAGCTGTACTAGATCAATATGAAGAGGAAAGTTCGAGCTACAGTTACTCCAGCAAGTGGAAATTTTTCACCATTGAGTCATACTCCGGTGGCAGTCGAAAAAATGTGATGAAAACACTGGTTTTTGACAACCAAATTAAAGATCAGGATATCATTCCTATTTTAAACGAAATTGCAGAAATACGTTCAAATAGTACCAAAGGCACTTTAATTAGATACATTCTTGAAAATTATGAACTAAATACGCAACAGTTATCAGCATTATTAGAAGCAACAGCAACACATGATTATAACACCGAACGAGGTTCAACCTTACGAATGTTTAATAAGCAATACAGCGACGATTTTACCATCCGAAAAGCCTACTTCGACATTATTGATGACATGGAAATTAATTCTGAAAAAGGTAATGTTATCAAGGATTTATTGAAGAAGAAAAAATTATCGAACGATAGTTGGATTAGCTTATTAAATGTAGTTGAAGATTTTTCATCGGAAAGAGAACAAGGTGCCGTTCTATTGTATTGCATCCCTTATTTGCCAAAAAATGATGCGATAATGAACGAATTTCGTTCCACACTTGATGACATGTCTGACTCATATTACGTTTTAAAAGGCGAAATAACAACAGCTCTTTTAGATGCTAGTTTCTCATCGGGCAAGACCAAAACTGATAAAACAGCTCTTATCAGTTATTTAAAAACGGCTGAGAATATTTCTTCTAATAGTCAAAGAGGACTGATTTTACGAAAAGCTAACCGACTATTCATAAATGATGAACAGGTTATTGAAGCCTACTTTCAAGTTCTTTCAGGAGTGGATAGTGATATGGAAAAATACAATGTGATGCTTGATTTACTAAACAAAAACAAGCTGAACGAACAAGCCATGTATCAACTATTAAGACAAGTGAGCCCTTTAACATCAGATTTTCAACATGGGGCTGGTGCGGTCTTGCGCGAAGTTATTAAGCAGTTTCCATTACAGGAGAATAATACTAATCAACTCTTTAACCTTATTAATCAAATGGATCAGGCAAGTACCATTGAGGAACTTCTTCGACTGGTTATTGATCATCCTGAGATGAATGATGAAATGACAATTAAAATTATCGAAGCAACCCAACAAATTGATGTTGATGTTGAAAAGGCTGCTGTTTTGGTTCGTTTGAGCCCGCAACTTCCAGGAAAAAACTCTTCGGTAAGATATGTGTTTAAGTCAATGGCAAAAGAACTTGAATCGGAGTACGAAAAAAATAGAGTTTTGAAAACAATACAGTAAATTAGAGGAATGATAAAGTCTGAGACATCTGGTTATTCGTCTAAGAAACTATTTACAAAAGCATTGGTCAGCACACTTTATGGAGTGCTGGCCTTTAGTTATTTATCATATAGTGAATTGGGGACTTTGCCGCAATTCACCAATCAGTTAGATACACTGTCATTATTTGTAATTACATCTTGGTTTGTTTTTGCACTGTTCTCGCTTATCACTAAACAACTTAATACTTACAAGCCATGGTTATCAGGCATGGTATTGCGATTCACACTGCAATTCCTGCTCAACTCTTTGGTGGCATTTGGTGTTTTACTAATTAGTTTAAAAGCTTTTGTCTACATCAAATTTCCTGATAAAGAATTGCTAACGTATATATCGGAGCAATGGGACATTACCCTGAAATTCATTATTCTCTTCGAAATATCTAATTTGGTTTATATCCTCATTAATCTTTACCAATACTCTTTTACAAGCTTCACACAAGCCAATATTGAAAGTGAGCAGATGATTAGAGAACGCTTAAAATTGCAATACGAAATATTAAAAAGCCAACTCAGTCCGCACTATCTGTTTAATACTTTAAATACCATCGCATCATTGCTACATCGCGACATAGCAACAACCGAAGGATTCGTGCGCAAATTTGCCCAAACCTTTAATTATATTATTGAAAGCCATCAGAAAGATTTGGTAAGTGTAGAAGAGGAATTAAAATTTATCGAAGCCTATTATTACCTACTACGCATCCGCTTTGAAAACGCCTTAGAAATTTCAATTGATCTTAATGCTGCCCATAAGACCAGTTTTATCCCGCCTATGACATTTCAATTATTAGTAGAAAATGCCGTCAAGCACAATCAGTTTTCGGAGGAGAAACCGCTCAAAATAATTATTGAATCTGACAAGGCTCAAATGATCTCGGTAAGCAATAATTTCGAACGTAAAATGGGCTTTATTGAAGTTGAAAATCAAATGGTAAAAAAACCGGTGGAACATGTGTCGCATAAAATTGGTTTGGAAAATATTAAAAAGCGCTATGCTTATTTCACTAATAAAGAACTAAATATTAGCAGAAACCACTCTTTTGTAGTTCAACTGCCAATTATTTCCAAAGCCATTTAAATTATTCTGCTCATAAAAGATGTATATTTAAAGACAGCCAATACCTGACTAATGAAGAAAGAAGACAGCGGCATACAAAAATGGTTGAGATTTCTGCTACCGATACCAACAGGTATCCTTGCTTACCTCCTCATCTTACTGGTATTTGACACACTGGATCAGATGGGGTCTAATTTTTTTAGTCATGAGGTACTCATCTCCATTATTCTATCATTTATTCTACTTGCATCACAACGCTTCTTTTTACGGATAGTAGATAAATATTATCCAATAGACCTTAGCAAAACAGAACCCGAAGAAACTGACAAATCAAAGCGAGGCCCCAGTGCTTCTGCAAGAATATTATTGATTCCGTCCATTTCTGTGGTCTTCTCCATCCTTATTATTACGCCACTCGTATCCTTATATTTTTATTTCATACTCGGCCTGAAAGATTTCTACTCCGAACTATTCGTATTTAATGGGGTATATGGAATTGTCTCGGTGGTATTTGCTATCATTCATGTGAGCACATCCTTTATGGCCATTCAAAAAGAAATACACTATTTGAGAGAGAAAGAGCTACGAAAAAACATGGAGCACGATCTTAGAAACTACAAATTGCAAATTAATCCACAGCTACTTTATGATTCGCTGGAAGATTTAATTTCTGTTGTAAAAAAAGATAAAAAGCTGGCTGACAACCTTGTTAATCACTTGTCAAAAACCTATCGTTACATACTAGATACACGCCATCTGGAATTAGTAAGCCTTAGCGAAGAATTAAAGAATGTGAATTCACTTTTGTACTTGCTTAACATCAAACACAATAATTCCATCAGCATAACCGATCAATTAAAAGACGAACTTAGCGAACGTCAAATTATTCCGGGCACCATCTCAACACTCATTATGGAGCTCTGCAAAAGGTCAATCATTAATCGTTACCAACCACTACAAATAAACCTAACAAGCAATAATGAGCATTTATCCTTTGTTGCCTCAAACAATCCTAAAATTAATTTCGAAGATGTGAATCACTGGGATCTGAGCTTGCTCAATAAAGCTTATCATTTTTTTAGCGATAGTACACCCAATGTGCATGTTAATAACTCTCACATAAACATACACATCCCTTTATTTGAAATAGAAGAAGAATAAAAACTATGAGAATATTAATAATAGAAGACGAAAAACCTGCTGCAGAACGATTAATTGGCCTACTCTCACGTTACGACTCAACCATAAGTGTTGAGGCAATTCTTGAATCTGTATCTCAAAGTGTTGAATGGATTAAAAATCCGCTGAATAGCGTCGATTTGATTTTCATGGACATTCAACTATCAGATGGTTTAAGTTTCGAAATATTCAACAAAGTACAAGTAAACATACCCGTCATTTTCACCACAGCTTATAACGAATATGCTGTGCAAGCCTTTAAGGTTAATAGCATCGACTACCTACTTAAACCATATACCTACGAAGATTTATTTCACAGTATTGAAAAGCTTGAAAGCCTGCGTCAGAATCTTTCATCGGCTAGCCAACGTTTAAAACTGGAAGAACTCAACGAAGCCTTACTTCAGTACAGAAAGACTTACAAGGAACGATTTATGGTGAAACTGGGTGAACGAATCAAATCAGTTACTACCGAAAAAATCGTCTTATTCTATGCCGAAGGAAGAACAGCGTTCATCTTAACAGAGTTAGGCAATCGTTACATCATTGATTACAAACTCGAAGAATTAGAAGAGATGCTTAACCCCTCGACTTTTTTCAGAATAAGTCGATCCTTTATTGTTAACATCAACAAAATACAAGAGGTGTTGGTACACTCCAATAGCCGCCTTAAAATTAAACTTGAACAAGATTTTGATCGAGAGATTATTGTCAGTCGCGATAAGGTTCAGGCTTTCAAAGGCTGGTTTAGTGGTTAGTAATTTATTCGAACTATCCTTTTATTTTGGCTATCTTCGCCATCAGAAATAAAAGTATATGATTAATTATTTATCGGCTGAAAACATTACTCAGCATTGGGGAGACATCCGCTTATTCAATAATATCAACATTGGCTTAGCAGAGGGGCAGAAAGTTGCGCTCATTGCACGTAATGGAGCTGGTAAAACAACATTATTAAATATACTCGCAAACCAAATGCCCTCAAACGAAGGCACGGTTATTCTTCGCAATGGCATTACGCTGGGGTACTTATCTCAAGACCCATATCTGGACATTAAACATACGGTAATTGAAGAAGTATTCAATACTGAAAGTGAAGTTGTTCAAACCATTAAAGCCTACGAAGAAGCCATCGAAAACAATGAGCAGGATAAACTCGGAACGCTCATTGAAAAGATGGATTCGTTGCAAGCTTGGGATTACGAACAACGGATCAAACAAGTGTTATCGCAACTCAAGATTACCCGCTTCGACCAGCCCGTATCTGAACTATCTGGTGGACAGCGCAAACGTGTTGCCTTAGCAAGTATTTTAATTAGCGAACCTGACCTATTAATATTAGATGAGCCTACCAACCACCTTGATTTAGAAATGGTAGACTGGTTGGAACAATATCTTTCAAAATCGAAGGCCACATTATTAATGGTTACACACGACCGTTATTTCCTCGATCGTGTTTGCAATGAAATAATAGAATTGGCCGATGAAACCATTTATAAGTACGAAGGCAATTATTCGTATTTCTTACGTAAACGTCAGGAGCGAATTGAAAACAAGCACCTCGAGGTTGAAAAAGCACGCAACCTACTGCGTAAAGAACAAGAATGGATGAATCGCATGCCTCAGGCAAGGGCAACCAAAGCTAAGTACAGAATTGATGCTTTTCATGATTTAAAGGATAAAGCCAACCAAAGCACAGGCGAGCAGAACCTTGAACTAGGCATAGCTCAATCACGTTTAGGAAAAAAAGTAATCAACTTCCATAATGTATGCAAATCGTTCGATGACCTTAATCTGATACAAGATTTTAGCTACAAATTTTCGCAATACGAAAAAGTTGGCATTGTTGGTAAAAATGGAACAGGTAAGTCAACCTTTCTTAACATTCTTACAAACGCCCTTCAACCCGATTCTGGCGAAGTTGAAACTGGTGAAACAGTTGTAATAGGTTATTATCGACAGGAAGGCATCAAGATTGATGAAAATAAAAAAGTGATTGATGTTATATCTGAAATAGCCGATGATATTTCTTTGGGTAATGAACAACGTATGTCGGCGGCCCAATTCTTGCGCTACTTCCTCTTTCCAAACGAAATGCATCATGTACTTGTGAGCAATTTAAGCGGTGGGGAAAAGAAGCGTTTATTCTTGATGACTGTACTGATTAAGAATCCTAACTTTTTAATTCTCGATGAGCCAACCAACGATTTAGATATTTTCACCCTCAATGTATTGGAAGATTACCTGCAAAATTTCAAGGGCTGTGTAATCATTGTCTCACACGACCGCTATTTTCTTGATAAGGTAAGTGAACATCTTTTTGTATTTGAAGGAAACGGAAAGATTAAAGACTTTCCTGGTAACTATACCGACTATCATGAACAGGCAAAGAAAACAGAGAAAACGATCAATAAAACCACGAAGAAAGAGAAAGCAGCTCCTAAAAAAGCACAGCCAAAAGACAAGCCGCGTAAATTAAGCTTCAAAGAAAAACGCGAACTTGAAGGCATTGAAAAGGAAATTGAAAAATTAGAAAAATTAAAGGAAGATTTACAAAACGAACTTAACTCAGGTCAACTCCAAAGTGATGAATTGGTTTTGAAATCTAAAACACTATCGGAAACAATGGAGCAACTTGATGAAATTGAGATGCGTTGGCTGGAGTTGCAAGAAATTGAAGAAAACTAATTCATAGCCATTGCTTTCTATGTCAAATAATTATATTTGTATCTATTAGAAAAATACAAATGCCCAAATTAACAATTTACATTCTCCTACTGTGTTTATCGTTTGGTAAACTCGGTGCTAATAATGTTACTCTTGCTCGAGATATAAAGGTTGGTGTTTATCACAACCCACCATTAATCTACACCGATTCACTACAGCAAGCAAAGGGCATTTTCATTGATATTCTTGAGCGAATAGCAGATAATAATAATTGGCAGCTAAGCTATCAAAACTACCATCTTAAACAAGGTCTGGACGCACTTAAAAACAATGAAATAGACATACTTCCTGGCATAGCATTTTCCAAAGAAAGAGCTAAGCAGTTCATCTATTCCGATGAAGTAATTTTTACCAACTGGGGTGTGATCTACAAAAACGAGCATAGTTCAATTCAAAACATCTCTGACATAAATGGCAGTAAAATAGGCCTAGAAAAGGGAGATATTCAAGCGATTGCATTTAGTCAACTCCTACGCGACTTCAACTTTAACGCCGATATTATATGGTACGATAATTCAGCCGACCTTTTATCGGATTTAATGCAGCATAAAATTGAAGCAGCCGCCATTAATAAAGTTATTGGCCATTATTATTACGAAAATGAATCGATATTAGAAACTTCTATTCTTTTTAATCCTGTCAACCTACATTTTGTAAGTAACGATCCACAGTTGTTGAGTGACATTGACCTTGGCGTACTCAAACTTCAAAGCGAAACGCCCGAATTATATAAAAGTATAATTGATCAATGGCTAGTAACCAACCCGACCAAAGTTATACCCACTTGGCTAAAAATTGCCATAATAACACTAACTATAAGTATTCTAATTCTTGCTTTCACTCTGTTTATTTTGAAAAAAATCATTAATAAGCAGGATAAGAATTTGAAAGAGGAATACAAACAAAAATTGCTCAATAAAAAGCTGATAGACCGTTTAGAAATAGAAAAGGCTTTAATTTTAAACAGCATTGATGATCAGGTTGTTTTTATTGATCCAAATTATAGAATATTATGGGCCAATGCTGCCTTTAAAAATCGTCAATCAGTTCCATTTGAAAAGCTTGTCGGTGAAAAATGCCATAAAGCCGCTTTCAAAAACAACGAACCTTGCTCCTTTTGTCAATATGAAAACAGTTTATTATCAAAACAAACTGAAACATATGAGCATTATAACGAGAGTTCGAAAAATTATTTTTCTACAAAAACAAGCCCGGTATACGATTCTGAGGATGTGCCCATTGGTTTTGTAAAAGTGATTACGGACATTACTGATAAGAAAAGAAATGAGTGGGAACTAATTGAAGCCAAAGAAAAAGCAGAAGAATCAGACCTACTTAAGTCCACTTTTTTGGCAAACATGTCGCATGAAATACGCACACCAATGAATGCCATCATTGGTTTCTCTGAACTACTCGATGATAATACAATTACAGAAGATGAAAAAAGCAGTTACGTCAACATTATACAGAGTAATGGTCAACAACTTCTAAAACTCATCTCCGACATTTTAGTATTCTCGCAACTTGAGTCGGGACATCTCGAATTGCAATACTCCACCATTAATGTCGCAGAATTTCTGCAAGAAATATATCAGCAATTTAAAACGGAAAAAGATAAACTTAACAATCTTCAACTATCCATCGATCTTGATATAAATCAGATTGACACCAACTTAAGCATTGAAACTGATGCTATCCGACTTAAGCAAATATTATTCAATCTGTTGACCAATGCTCTTAAATTTACAAAAGAAGGTAAAATATTAATTAAAGCTAAAACTAAGAACGACCTCTTACTTCTTTCAGTAAGCGATACTGGCATCGGTATTCCTGACGATCAACTTAAAAATATATTCCGCCGTTTTTCTCAGGTAGAAAATAACCAAATGAAAAAAGCAGCTGGTTCCGGACTTGGATTAAGCATTACCAAGGAACTGATACATCTACTCGGTGGAAGTATTGAAGTAAGCACAAAACTAAACTACGGCAGTAAATTTTCAGTGATTCATCCATTACATTCTAAGAGTGATTTTCGATTAGAAACTGCATTAACTGAAGTTAGCTCAAACTAAATTTTAATGATTTCTCGGATAAAGGTTTAAATTATCACAAAACACCACATTTCAATCTATAGCTAAACACCCCTTATTAAATACTAATTAAATTTTTTAGTATTTATTTAGTCACAATTTGGTATACTGAAATTAATCTCTACATTTGTAGCACAAAATAGAAGAAAATGGTCCACGTATATTTTTATAACTTTTATTATTTCTTTTTTAGCACAGACTAAAGAGGTGGGCTCGTTATGAAAAAATAATCACATACATAATATTTAAAACCCGCCTCGTAAGGCGGGTTTTTTTTTACATCACATTTTGCAAAACATGAAACAAGCGAAAAAAATAGCCATACAAGGTTGGCCAGGAGCAAACCACGAAATTGCAGCCAAGGCCTATTTCGAGGATGATAAACTTGAGATAGTGCCATGCCTTACCTTTCCTGAGCTATTTCAAACTTTGAAAAACGACCGATCTATCTATGGCATTATTGCTATTGAAAACACGCTTGTTGGAAGTTTGCTTCCTAACTACACAATGCTCAAGGATAGCGATTTGATGATAATTGGAGAATACAAACTTCGTATCAAACATCAATTAATGGCTTTACCGGGGCAAACTATGGATGACATTAAAGAAGTGCATTCTCACCCTATGGCTTTGGCGCAATGCGAAGTCTTCTTTAAAGATTACCCACACATCAAATTGATAGCTTCAGAAGATACAGCGCTAAGCGCCAAGTTAATTGCCGATGAAAAATTGGAAGGTGTTGGTGCTATTGCTTCTGAATTGGCAGCTAATATGTATAAACTCAACATACTAGCGGCAGGCATAGAAACTAACAAAAAGAATTTCACTCGATTTTTAGTAATTACTGATAAGGCTTTAACCGAAACGGATGAATTACTTGAACAAAACAGAATCAATAAATCGTCATTGGTTTTTTCCTTACCGCACGAGGAAGGTAGCCTATCTAAAATATTGACCATACTTAATTTCTATTCCATCAACCTTACCAAGATACAATCATTACCAATTGTTGGGCACGAGTGGGAATATCTTTTTTATGTAGATGTGACTTTCACGGACTATAAGCGCTATCTGCAATCGTTAGATGCCATTCGTCCACTTTGTCAAAAACTGAAAACACTTGGTGAGTACGAAAAAGGAAAACAATCGTACCCAGCTCAAAACGGTCAAAACTAAAACCATGAATAATATAAAAGCCGCCAATAGAATCAACCAGATTGAAGAATACTACTTTTCAATCAAGCTTAAAGAATTGGACAAATTACGTAAGCAAGGTAAGTCAATCATTAATCTAGGTATTGGTAATCCTGATATGGCACCAGCACCCAATGTTCTTGCCCAACTTAACGCACAAAGTGCTGACAAGAATAACCATGGCTACCAGAGCTACGTTGGCATTCCCGAATTACGCGAAGCCATGAGCAATTGGTACAGTAGGTTTTACGATGTTGATATTGATGCTAGTTCTGAAATTCTTCCATTAATGGGATCGAAAGAAGGAATTATGCACATTACAATGGCGTTTCTAAATCCTGGAGATAGTGTTTTGGTTCCAAATCCGGGCTACCCAACCTATGCTTCAGCAAGTAAAATAGCAGAGGCCAAACTAATATCGTACGACCTGGATGAGAACAACGCTTGGCTTCCAAATTTAAATGAACTAGAACAACTAGACCTAAGTAAGGTAAAACTAATGTGGATTAACTATCCAAATATGCCGACTGGATCGAATGCGGATAGAGATTTTTTCAAGCAAATAATTGCATTTGGTAAGAAGCATAACATCGTTATCTGTAACGACAACCCATACAGCTTCATCCTGAACGATTCGCCCCAGAGCATCATGAACATAGAAGGTGCAAAAGACATCGCAATTGAGCTTAACTCTTTAAGTAAATCGCATAACATGGCTGGTTGGCGAGTTGGAATGGCCATATCTAATCCAACATTCATACAATATATCCTGAGAGTGAAAAGCAATATGGATTCGGGTATGTTTAAGCCACTGCAGCTAGCAGCTGTTGAGGCGCTTAGTCTTGAACAAGACTGGTACGATAGTATTAATAAAGAATACCTACAAAGAAGAGCATTGGTACATGATATCATGGATCTTCTTGAATGTAAATACGACACCTCTCAATCAGGAATGTTTGTTTGGGCTAAAATCCCATCTCAATATTCCGATAGTGGATCCTTATCTGACAAAATACTATATGGATGTGATGTTTTTATTACGCCTGGTTTCATATTTGGAGGTAAAGGTCAACAATACATTCGCATAAGTCTTTGCACAAAGCAAGAAACATTGATTGAAGCAAAACAAAGAATCGAAAAATTATCAAAACAATAACCATGGATCACAAACTTGATTTATTACCGCTAGAGTTACCAGGACTTAAACTGGAGAGACCTATTTTAATTGCTGGACCTTGTAGTGCCGAAACAGAAGAGCAAGTGCTTGAAACAGCACGCTTATTGTCTGCTCAAGGTGTAAAAATATTCCGTGCCGGAATATGGAAACCACGCACACGCCCTGGTGCTTTCGAAGGCGTTGGAACCCTTGGTCTGCCTTGGCTTAAAAAAGTAAAGGAAGAAACAGGCATGTTCATTAGTGTTGAAGTAGCCACAGCCCATCACGTATATGAAGCTCTAAAATTTGGAGTTGACATGTTATGGATCGGTGCCCGTACCACTGCTAACCCATTTGCTGTTCAAGAAGTAGCCGATGCTCTAGCTGGAAGTGATGTGCCGGTATTGGTAAAGAATCCCGTTAATCCCGATTTGGATTTATGGATAGGAGCCATTGAGCGCGTAAATCGTGCTGGTATCAAACGAATTGGCGCCATCCATAGAGGTTTTAGTACATACGACAAAACTGAATTCAGAAACAACCCGGAATGGCAAATTCCAATTGAATTGCGTAGAAGAGTTCCTAATTTACCAATCATCACCGATCCTAGTCACATTTCAGGGAAAAGCGAAATGATTGCAGATGTTTCTCAGGAAGCAATGGATCTTAACTTTGACGGATTAATTATTGAATCGCACATTTGCCCTGAAAAAGCATGGAGTGATGCGAGCCAACAGGTAACACCTGATCACCTGTCAGACATAATGGGTAACCTTGTAGTACGTCAGTCAGCAATTGGTGATCGTCCGCGTGTTACTTTAGATGAATTGCGTAAGAAAATTGACTTATTGGATAAGCAATTATTAGAAACATTGAGTTCAAGAATGAAAATTTCGGAAGCAATTGGTAAATATAAGTTTGACAACAATATTACCATTCTTCAAACGCGTCGTTACGATGAAATCATGAATAAACGCAAAGAACAGGCTGAAGAATCGAAATTAAATCCTGAATTTGTGATTCGTGTTTTTGAGCATGTGCACGAAGAGTCGATTAACCGACAGAATAAAATTATGAATAAAGAATTGGCAAAAGACTAACTTTAGACATAATTCTTAACACAGAAATCATCAGCTCCCTTCGGGGAGCTAAACTCTCAACCAATGAAAATTTGTATACTAGGCGCTGGAAAAATGGGAACTTGGCTAACCGATGCCTTATGCCTCGAACATGAAGTAGCTATCTTTGATCACGACATCAGCAAGCTGCGTTATGTTTTTAATACCCAACGCCTAACTAAGTTAGATGAAATTAGTGAATTTGCTCCTGAAATTCTTATCAATGCAGTTAGTCTAAAATACACACTTGATGCTTTTAAGGAGGTGCTACCCTACTTGCCAAAAGACTGTATATTGTCCGACATTGCTTCTGTAAAAACAGGCTTCCAAGAGTTTTATGAATCAAGTGGATGCCGCTACGTTTCGACCCACCCCATGTTTGGTCCAACCTTTGCCAACCTGAAGGACTTAAGCATGCACCACGCCATTATCATCACACAAAGTGATCATCTTGGGAAAGCTTTCTTTAAAGATTTTTTCGCTTCACTTGGTTTAAATATACACGACTATAGTTTTGATGCCCATGATGAAACTATTGCCTACTCATTGTCAATACCATTCTCATCTTCATTGGTATTTGCCGCCTGCATGAAACATCAGAAAGCACCTGGAACAACGTTCAACAAACACATGAATATTGCCAAAGGTTTATTATCCGAAGAAGATCATCTGCTAACCGAAATTCTTTTCAATCCATTTACCTATGAGCAGGTTGAAAATATTCGCTTTCAGCTAAAACACCTTCTTTCCTTAATAAAAGAAAAGGACAGTGTAGGGATGCAAGCTTTTCTGAATACTGTTCGTGCAAACATTGAAGAATAGTTAGTAAACTACTTATAGATGACATCTTTATTTTATCCAAAGAAAAAAGATGTCATCTGTAGAAGAATGTAATTCCCTATCTTCGCCAAATATCAGAATAGCAATGGCAGAAAATAAAAAGGTGATTTTAGGAATGAGTGGCGGCATGGATAGTTCAATGGCTGCCGTGCTATTATTACAAAATGGATATGAGGTGATTGGCGCCACCTTACAAACACATACTGGGGAATCAGATCGGCATATTGTTGAAGCGAAAGCATTGGCCTCAAAACTAAACATTGAACACCATCTGATAGATTGCCGACAAGATTTTAAAGAAACCGTCATTGCTTATTTTGCCAACGAATACATTGAAGGTCGCACACCTAACCCATGTGTTTATTGCAACGAAACCATAAAGTGGAAGTACCTGCTTGAGTTAGCCAAGCAACTACAATGCGCTCACATAGCCACGGGTCACTATGTTCGGGTCAAAAAGCAAAATGATTATTACTATATCCAAAAAGGGCTTGATCCAGCTAAAGATCAGTCTTATTTCCTCTGGAACCTTAGTCAGAAAGTGCTAAGCAGAGCACTTTTTCCTTTGGGGCATTTGCACAAACGTGAGGTACGTGAACTGGCTGAAAATTTGGGATACAAGCAAATAGCCGACAAAAAAGAAAGCATGGGTGTCTGTTTTCTTTCCGGAACAGACTATCGTGATTATCTGAAAACAATATTACCAACTGACCATCATGCATTTGCAAATGGTCCTATTGTTGACGAAAACAATCAAGTACTTGGGCAGCACGATGGCTACCCATTTTATACCATTGGCCAACGTAGAGGAATTGAAGGAGTAGTTAAAGGGAAGTGCGTTATAGCTATCGATCCAAAAAACAGAACCCTTGTTAGTGGCGATCGAAATCAACTCTATACTGATAGCATTCTACTAGGCAACTTCAAGCTTACGGCTAATCAACAACTTTGGATGAACAGAGAAGTATTCATTCGAATTCGTGGACTTGACAGTGTCCCGGGTTATGTTGGTCACATATCAATTAAAAATGATAAACTAAAGGTACAATTTAATGAAGATGTTTGGGCCATTACCCCAGGACAATCCATTGTATTTTATCAGGATGATTTATTAATAGGCGGTGGAATAGTTTAGCGATTATTACAGTGCAAGCTTTCCCACTTTTGATTTCGAACCATTACTTAAGCGATATATATAAATACCACTAACGATGTTATTAAGTTGAATTGTTTCCTGATTACTAACTACTTGTCGAAACACATGCTTCCCACACACATTGATTACTTCCAATAGATAATCCGATTCTATTATATCCCATTCAAAAGAAAGTGATTTACCATTCTGCTTTATTTTTAAGCTTGCTATATCCGAAGGCCTAATCAATGTTGGTACTTCTCCAGTATAATATAGGTCGGTAACCCTATACTCATTCCAAACATTATTATCGTAATTATAATTTCTACTCCTAATCACTTTATTATTAAAAGTAAGATCAAAATCTATATTTTTTGGTAAAATATAATTTGACGCACTCGCACTTAAATCATACTCCAGTTCCATTTTACTTCTATACCAAGTATCATCCTCTTCGAGAAACCTATACACATAAACTGTTGGGTTATTATTCACATCATACTCCCAGGTTTCATCCCACCGTAATTCAACATCCCCTAACGCTTCATCGTATTTATAGCTCTTTAAACCAATAAACAGATTATCGTCGTTAAAAATTTGTTCATCCTTCGAATGTAAAAACCAAGTGGTATTATCAGATTTCATCCAGGTTTCAGTTTCAATTAGCTTGCCATCTGAATAGGAATAAGTTATTTTCTTATGGTCATGATAATCTATTTGTCCATCGTAGTTCAGGTCTTGATCAAGTGTTAATTCCTCAATTACACGCCCTTCTGCATCAACCGTACAATTGGTTATATAATTAATTAACCAACTATTACTATCCCAGTTATAAAAGCTTTTCGAAAGTAAATCATTATTTAAATATGTAAAAACCACTTTAGTCTGTGGTATCCAACCATTATTATAATTCTGAACCTCCTTGGTTAGTGTCTGATCATTGTCATTATAAGTAAAAATCTCTTTTGACTGCGTATAAGAATATGAATATTCATAAACCAGAATATTATTATTAGCATCGTATGTATATTGATAGTCTGAATCTTTACTCCAAGGAGAAGACTCAATATCACGAACATATTTTTCCTGACTAGTTTCGAAACCGTTGACATTAAAAATATAATTCCACTTTTCAAGAAATTGCCATTGTGCATCCTTAAGAGTCTTTGCTTGCTCTTCTTCCAGATAATACTTCTCTTCAGCTGACTTTAATGATTGAAGGCTAAAATCAACATTGGGATTATTAACCTTACTCCTTTTATTAATGTCTAGGAATTTCTGAGCAATCGTTGTATTAAAGAAAAGGCCTAATATCATAAGGCAAGCAAAAGGTTTCATAGTTATAAAGTTGGTTTGTTTGAAATTCATCAATAAAAAACTCATTTAGAGTCATTACCAATGATGTAGGCAAAAATAAAACATATAGTTGCAGCAAGCAATACCTTGCCAATAATAAAAGAATAAACAATACCTTTGCAGCATGAGTAATTATGATGTGATTGTTGTTGGAGCAGGACCAGCCGGATTATTGGCTGCAGGAAGAGCTGCTGAACTTGGTAAAAAAGTATTGGTATTAGAAAAGATGCGTTCTGAAGGACGTAAACTCCTTATTACCGGTAAAGGTCGTTGTAATATTACCAACAGTGCGCCCATCAGCGAGTTTATTACTCATGTATTTCCCAACGGTCGCTTTCTTAAAAAGGTTTTTTCACAATATTATTCCAAAGAGATTCTGGCCTTACTCGAAGAGTTTGGTGTTGATGTTACGCTGGAGCGCGGTGGTCGCTATTTCCCAACAAGTAATAAAAGTGCTGATGTATTAAAAGCCCTATTAGCCTGGTGTCGCAAGCTAAATATTGAAATTCAGTGTCACTATAAAGTGGATGATTTAATTATTGAAGACAATACTATTAAAGGGCTTATTGCAAAAGGTCAGAGAATTTTAGCTGATAAAGTAATAATAGCAACAGGAGGCAAATCATACCCAGCAACGGGCTCCACTGGCGATGGTTATGAACTGGCTCAAAAATATGGTCACACGCTTACAAAAGCTATTCCTGCTTTGGTTCCACTTGAAACCGAAGGTGATTTAGCTCAAAAGCTACAAGGCTTAAACCTTAAAAATGTAAAAGCTGTTGTTTGGGTGGATGGTAAAAAAATGGGCGAGGCCTTTGGTGAAATGCTATTTACTCACTTTGGCCTATCGGGCCCAATTATTTTAACCCTAAGTCGCATTGCGGTATCTGCTCTTCAAAATAATCAAAAAGTAGAAATAACAATTGACCTCAAACCTGCTCTTGACGAACAGAAACTAGATCAACGCTTACAGCGTGATTTGAATGAGCACGGAAAAAAGAAGATCGCCAACATATTCAAGTTTTGGTTGCCCTCAACCATGGTTCCCGTTTTCATTGAGCACTTGGGTATAAACACCGAGAAAGAATGTCACCAGCTAACAGCAAAAGATCGCAAGCAGGTTCGCCATTTATTAAAAAATCTGGCCTTTACAGTTTCGAAAAACCGATCGTTCAAAGAAGCTATTATTACTGCTGGTGGAATACCAACCAATGAGATTACTGCAAAAACCATGGAATCTAAATTAATTAAAGGCCTGCATTTCGCTGGCGAAATTATTGATTTAGATGCAGAGACAGGTGGTTACAACCTGCAAATTGCATATTCAACCGGATGGGTTGCGGGCAATAGTGCAACTAACCCTTAAAACTCACATTCTAGCTCTTTTTTAAGAATATTATGGAAGCGGGTTTCGCTAATATAGTGATCACTGAGTAATTTGCCATCACGAACTAAAGCGAAAGTTCCAAAACCCGATGGTATGGATTCAATTTCAGCTCTGGATTCAAGTCTCTTTACCTTAAGGCATATTCCTTTATCCTTAGCAACCTTTTTAATTACTTCCACTGCCTTAAGGTGCCATGGACACTGATCAGCATAAAGCAAATGCCAGCCTTTATACTTATCCAATTGTTTGGTCCAGTCAATTAGATGAGCATCTGCCCTATCCCAAGCTTTAACCATTAATTCGAATCGACCTTTACTCTCTTGTTTGATGTAATCATTTTTTTCAAAGATACGTTTATCTGTTATCCACGATCCTTTACTTGTCATTACACACACGCCTGCCAAACCTCTTGCTTTGGCATCTGCTTCGCAAGCTTTGATTAAACTGGAACCCAAACCTTGCTGTTTATCTTTATTGGCATAGACGTACATACAGTGAATAAACATGAACTTAGGCGCATGAATCGGTCGCCATGCATGAGTTGCCGGAAGGTATTCAATAAATGCCAGTAATTTTCCTGATTCATTCTTGGCAGCAATCATTCGGAGGCCTTCCGCATATCTTTTTTCAAACCAGGTTTGTTTGCACTTAAAGGCTGGGTTTTTAAGATCTTTAATACAGAATAGTGTTTCCTGCTCTACATTATCAGGTGTAATTTCAATTAAGGTTAGATTGGTCATAGTTGAATTAATAAGCAGTTATACGCAAATTAACCAAATTTCCATACCTAACCAAGCTTAAACTCCAATATACGTTTGGTGCGTTTAGTCGTTTTAAATCGCTCATCTATTCGATGCCCAAGTACCCAAATAATATCTTCACCTGAAATCATAATCCATGCATTCTCCTTATCGGCCAAACTGAATTTATTATCAATAAAGAAATCGCTTAGTTTTTTAAAACCCTTCATACCAAGAGGCATGAACTCATCACCATGCTGCCATCGTCGCACTAACAAGGGAAGCTCAATTGTATCAGCATCAAAGTGAACCTGATCATTTGTTTTAGAAAAAGCAAAATCCGGTGTCTTTTCATACGCGCTAACAAGCAGCTTTATCGGATTCAAAGTCAAACCTTCTTCCACCCAAAAGTGATCAACTTCAATATCTTTCTTTTCCAACACAAGCAAGTTATGTCGATCCTTTATTAAGCGATGCGTATCACTAAAAAACTGTTTGCCTGATAATCCATCCAGATGTTCAAGAACCTCATCAACAACTGTTGTGTTAAATCCATAAGGACGCAGAACCTCGAACAGAATGGTTCTTTTTTCGGCATACAATTGTAGTTTTGAAATAGGTATAATTATTTGATCATGCTCATCAACGAGCACTTCATCTCTAAATTCTTCAACCACATGCTTCAATAACATTTCAGCTTCATTTAAGTGCATCATGTTATTCTGCATTGTTTTAAAAAAAGACGGATTTATGGTTTCAATTACGGGAATTAGTTCATGACGGATTTTATTCCGTAAATATTTTGTATCGGTATTTGAACTATCATCGCGATATGGGATCTGATTTTCTTTGCAATAGATCAGTATGTCATCCTGCGAATAACCTAATAAAGGCCGAAGCACCTTATCATTCTTATAAGCCATTCCCGTAAGGCCTTTCACACCTGTGCCACGTATTAAATTCAGAAAGAAGGTTTCAATATTATCGTTTCCATGATGGCCACTTATAATAAAATCGAGACCATGATCCGACAGTAGTTGATTAAACCAGGAATAGCGTAAATCACGAGCAGCCATCTCAATGGAAATTTTATTTTGGCCCGCATAGGCTTCAGTGCTAAAGCGTTTCGTATGCAAACGAATTCCTAGGTTGTCACAAAATGATCTAACAAGCTCTGCATCACCTTCCGACTCTTCTTCTCTTAATTGAAAATTACAATGAGCAGCTTCAATATGCCAATTCTGCTTTGATAGTAGAGACAGCAAAGCCATCGAATCAGCACCTCCGCTAACAGCTACCAATAGACTATCCTGGGTACTCACCAAGCATTTCTCTCTTAAAACCTGAGCGACATCAGTTGACGCAATTAGCTTCATTTAATTCTGGATATTAAACACTTTCATAATAGCCGATGCTTTTAACAAACACTCTTCGTATTCCTTTTGGGCATCAGACTTATTTGTTATGGCACCACCAACCATAAACGACATGTATCTTTTCTTACGATTATACAATACACTTCGAATAACCACATTAAAATCAAAATCGCCTTCAGGAGTAATGTAACCAACTGTTCCGCTATACAGGCCGCGCTTACTCTGCTCATATTCTTCTATGAGTTTCATTGCACTTACCTTAGGCGCGCCTGTCATCGACCCCATTGGAAATGATGTTTTAATGGCATCCATCCAGGTAGCATCATCCTTTAATTCGGCCGACACGGTAGATATCATTTGGTGTACCTGTTTGAATGAATACACGCCACAAAGTTCATCCACCTGTACACTTCCTCGTTTTGCTACACGTGATAAATCATTCCTTACCAAATCAGTAATCATGATATTTTCGGCACGTTCTTTTTCTGAATTTATTAGGTAATCTTTATTTGCTTTATCAATAAAGGGGTTATTATCTCGCGAAGACGTTCCTTTAATGGGCTGTGAGATAATTTTACGCCCATCTTTTTTCATGTAGCGCTCAGGTGATGCACCCATCAAAAATTTATCGTGATACTTCACGAAAGCAGAAAATGGCGTTGGCGAAATTTCCTTTAATCGTTGATAGATACATTGTGGAGTAATGTTAATGTCATTCACAAAAAACTCCATGCAATAATTTAATTCATAAATATCGCCACGCTGAATGTGCCATTGAACCTTCTCAATAGCTTTTAAATAATCGTGATGCGAAACCTGATGGTTTAATTTTACCTCACCATATTCTTCTTCCGACTCTTCACAATTTATCAGGTCATCAATAAATTCTTGAATTGATTCAATGTCATCATATTCATCAAGGTAACCGACCTGCCACTTATCACCATCTTTCAGAAATAGATACCGAGGGCGAAAGAAATAAAGATCAGGCATCTCTACCCTATCAAGATTATTAGATGATAAATCTTCCAACTGATTTTTTACATCATAGCTTAAAAAACCAAGCAACCAATCCTTACACTGTTTATGAAAAAGCTGAACTTGAGTAAGATCGTTGGTACAATCACCAATACTTTGAATGCCGGCTACAAAATCGTATCGATGAGAACTCTTGATAAAAGCAGGTGCTTCAAAGCCATTTCCATCTAACACAACACCAATACCCTGGTCGCGTGTCGATTGACAAATCAATTGTTTAAAGCCTGCATCATCCTTCGGATGTATATCAATGTATTTGCGCATCTTGCAAAAATAAGAAATATTTACATCTCTGAAATAGAATCGTAATTATGAAATTCTCATGAATAAGGATGACATCTTTACTTACAAGATATAATAAAGATGTCATCCATACTATTCATAAATAAAAAAGCACCCCAGTAATGAGGTGCTTTCAAATATGATATCTTACTTCTTATTTGCTTCCAAGGTAATCAGCAATACCATCTTGTGTAGCTGTTAAACCTTTATCTCCTTTATGCCAATCAGCAGGACACACCTCTCCATTCTCTTCGAAAAACTGAAGTGCATCAACAATACGGATTGCCTCTTCAATGCTACGACCTAAAGGCATGTCATTCACAACCTGATGACGAACAGTTCCTTCTTTATCGATAAGGAAAAGACCACGATAAGCCATAGGTGTACCATTAAATACAGTTTGACCATCTTCGTTCATGTCGTACTCACCAGCTAATACATCATAGTTTTCAGAGATAGTTTTGCTGTTATCAGCTACCAATGGGTATTTTACACCTTTAATTCCACCATCTTTTGGTTCTGTCTGTAACCACTTCCAGTGAGAAAATTCTGAATCAACAGAAACACCAACAACTTGTACATCGCGGCTTTCAAACTCAGCAATCTTGTCCTGAAACGCTATAATTTCAGTTGGACAAACAAATGTAAAATCTGCAGGATAGAAATAAAGAATTACATTCTTTTTACCTACATACTGGTCTAAAGAAAAGTTTTCAATAATCTCACCGCCATTAACAACAGCACTTGCACTAAAAGTAGGAGCTTTCTTTCCAACTAATACAGCCATAATTCTATTTTTTAAAACGTTAAATAATTTCTAATTAAACTACCTAATAAAGCAGCTTCAAATCAAACAAACCAAGCATACACTTGTTCACGAATTACGACTATTTTTTTGCAACTAATTCCGAGATACGAACAATAACTTCTGCAGCCTTTATCATACTCTGCACAGGCACAAATTCAAATCGCCCGTGAAAGTTGTGTCCACCAGCAAAAATATTGGGTGTTGGCAAGTTCATGTATGATAAACGAGCTCCGTCAGTTCCACCCCTGATAGGTTTGACAATTGGTTTGATGCCTAAATCTTCCATAGCCTTTTTAGCTACATCTACAATATGCATAACTGGCTCTACCTTCTCACGCATATTGTAATATTGATCCTTCATTTCTATTACAGCAGTTCCTTCACCATATTCAGAGTTAATTTTCCGAATCAGATGTTCCATTTCAGTTTTTCGATCTTCAAAACGATCACGTTTAAAATCACGAATAATGTACATCATTTCTGTTTTCTCAACATCGCCATTAAAAGACATTAGGTGATAGAAACCTTCGTAACCATCGGTATGCTCCGGCGTTTCATGTCGCGGCAACATGTTCATTATTTGATTGGCAATACGAATTGAATTACGCATTTTATGCTTGGCATATCCTGGATGAACCATTCGTCCATTCACAGTTACTTTTGCATAGGCAGCATTAAAATTTTCATATTCCAGTTCGCCAATCTCAGAACCATCAAGTGTATATGCGAATTCAGCTCCAAATTTCTCAACATTAAAATGATCCGCTCCTGCACCAATTTCTTCATCAGGTGTAAAGCAAATTCTAATTTTACCATGCTTAACCTCAGGATGCTTTATCAAGTATTCCATAGCAGTCACAATCTCAGCAACTCCAGCCTTATCATCAGCACCTAATAATGTTGTGCCGTCGGTTACGACTAGATCCTGTCCCTTGTAATTCTCTACTTCAGGAAAATCCGCCGTAGTAAGTATTATTTTCTCCTGCGCATTAAGCTCAATGTCACCACCTTGATAATTATTAATCACCCGTGGTTTAACATGTTTACCACTAAAATCAGGACTGGTATCCATATGTGCGATAAAACCAATTACAGGCACATCGTAATCAACTGTAGCAGGCAACATAGCCATTACATAACCGTTCTCATCCACCTCAACATCCGATAAACCAATCTCTTTTAGCTCCTCAACCAATGCATGTGCAAATTGCATTTGCCCTGGTGTTGATGGGGTAAGACCAGTATCAGTATCCGATTGAGTATCTATTTTAACGTAGCCTAAAAAGCGTTCTAATAATTGTTCCATATTTTGAAAGCTAATAGCTATTAGCTAATGGCCAATAGCGTTTTATTTATAACTTTTTAAATTTCTAAATAATAATATTACTACCTATTGCGATACATCATCTGCATTATAAACAAAACCGAGTCGTTTACCAGTGCGCATCTGCGAATTCATCATTTCATCATTCATCTGCAACATCGAAATAAGTTTAACATCATCGTATGGTGGTACCAATAAATCAAACTCAAGCGCATATAAAACAGCCGTCTCAACAATTTGTTGCCACTTATCAGGAGATAATATTGATGTGCCGAAATCTTTAATACCTGTTCCATGTTGTCGCTTCCCTTCTACAAAGTAATGTCCCTCACGATTTACAAAAACACGAGCTATTAAATAACCAATATCATTCATACGATTATAGCGAAAGGAATCGTGCAGGAAGTTGTAAATATTAATAACCCCACAATACGAATTAGCTACATTACCTTTTACATATTCACTCTTCCAAACTTCATGCTCGCGGTCAAATTCAAAGGTATTAGTATGCATATGGAAAACTAAAACATCGCCAGCTACCTTCAACTGAGCCACATATTCTCCTTTGTCCTGAAATCGCAGTTGTATTCGTTTATCTTGATTCTCAATTTGTAAATTATATTCGTCAACAACCTTTACAAGTACTTCTTTCAGGTTCTCGAAATATTTTCGTGTAGATGCATAAACATCTTGCTTAATTACTGCCTTGGTATTCAATAGCTGAACTATACCCTTTTTTATTAATTCACTTTTGCTCATAAACGTTTTATTTAATTGCTTTTACCAAACAAATGGTTCCAATTACAATAGTTAAAGTAAATCTATGCAATAAATAAAGTCAAAAAAAGGGAAATCAAATATGATTTCCCTTAGTATATTAAAATTTATAATCCTCTTAATAGGAGCGTGCAAACATAACACGTTTTTTAGATGGCTTACCTGTAACCATACAAACGCCTTCTTCATCCGGTTGATCCAAAGGTATACAACGTATCGTCGCCTTCGTTTCATCCTTGATGCGCTTTTCTGTTTCTTCTGTGCCATCCCAATGAGCAAAAATAAAGCCTGGTTTATCATCCAATGCCTTCTTAAACTCATCGTAAGAATCAACAGAGCAAGTACTTTCTGCACGGAAACCAAGAGCCTTTTGGTAAATATTTGCCTGAATTTGTTCCAATAAATCCGCAATGTGATTATCAATTCCATCAAGCGCAACAACCTCTTTAGTCAAGTTATCGCGACGCGCCACTTCAACAGTTCCATTCTCCAAATCGCGAGGACCAATTCCTAAACGAACTGGAACACCCTTTAATTCATACTCGGCAAATTTCCAGCCTGGCTTTCTGTTATCACTAAAATCAAACTTCACATCAATACCACGCAATCTTAATTTAGCTTTGATATCTTCAGCTACTACCTTAATTTTTTCCAATTCTTCATCTTTACGATAAATAGGAACGATAACCACTTGGTAAGGCGCCAATTTAGGAGGCAATACCAAACCTTTATCATCGGAGTGAGCCATAATTAAGGCACCCATCAAACGAGTAGAAACACCCCATGATGTAGCCCAAACATAATCCTCTTTTCCTTCCTTATTGGCAAACTTAACATCAAAAGCTTTGGCAAAGTTCTGACCTAAAAAGTGAGACGTTCCAGACTGAAGTGCTTTACCATCCTGCATTAATGCCTCAATGGTATAGGTTTCTAATGCCCCAGCAAATCGTTCACTGGCCGTCTTGAGACCTTTAATAACAGGCACACCCATAAACTTTTCAGCAAAATCGGCATAAACATTAATCATTGTTTCTGTTTCCTCAATGGCTTCTTGCTTTGTTGAATGAGCCGTGTGCCCTTCTTGCCAAAGAAATTCAGCCGTGCGAAGAAATAAACGGGTACGCATTTCCCAACGAACAACATTAGCCCATTGATTACACTTAATTGGTAAATCGCGATAGGATTGAATCCAATTTTTATAGGTATTCCATATTATGGTTTCAGAAGTAGGTCGAACAATTAATTCTTCCTCCAACTTGGCCTCCGGATCAACAACCACACCATCCCCATTAGGGTCATTCATTAATCGATAATGAGTTACAACAGCACATTCTTTAGCAAAACCTTCAACATGGGCTGCTTCTTTACTAAAAAATGATTTTGGAATAAATAAGGGGAAATAAGCATTTTCGTGACCAGTATCTTTGAACATACGGTCTAGTTCAGCCTGCATTTTTTCCCAAATAGCATAGCCATAGGGCTTAATCACCATACATCCACGCACTGCTGAATTCTCAGCTAAATCTGCTTTTATCACAAGGTCGTTGTACCATTGCGAATAACTTTCACTCCTCGGCGTTAATACTTTTGCCATATCTTTATCCTTATTTTATTCCTACATTGTATAAGAGGCACAAAATAACAAAATTTCAAGCGAAATATTAGGCTGTTAGCATCGTTTTTTTAATATTGCTCAGGTATTAAATTGTACGATTGGCAGAGTGCATTTTAAATAAATGGTAAAATTTTTAACTTTTTTTGCATTTTTTAAGATTATGGTACGATACTTGCTTGTTTTTAAGTGCAATTATGCCAGTTCAATTTTGGAGGAATCATTATGAAACTTAGATCGCTTTTAAGCCTGCTCGCTTTATCATTATTAGCTGCCTGTAGCTCTACTCAATGGACAGACAGCAGTTATTACGAAGACGACATTTATTATCGTCCGCAAAGTTCTCCCATGACTGTTTCTGATGACTATATCCCGGTTAAGGAAGATAAAGAAGTTAAGAAACAGGATAAGAAAGATTTCAATGAACTAACAAGAGATTATCAAAAAACTGAGTTTGCACAAGAAGATAATCGCAATTTCTCCCAAATACAAAATGAGTATCTGACTCTTTTAAGCAACGACAGTATCCAGGAAACCGATTCATTGGTTTATTACAACGAAGAAACCGGTTATTGGGTAAATGGTTTCCAAGGCGGACAAATGGACCAGGATTATGCTGAACGTATGATTCGTTTCCATGGACCATTCAACGGTATTCCTTATTGGTCGCCTCTTTATAATGACATGGTTTATTTCAACAATTGGGATTGGAATGTTTATGTAGATGGCAACTATGCCTATGCATTTCCATCATGGACAAGCCCCATGTACAATAACTATCGGTTTAATTATGGATACCACAATCCATGGAGATGGGGCTATGGCGGCTACTATGATCCATGGTATGGGTATGGCTACGGACACAGTCATTGGTATAGTTGTGGTTATTGGCCAGGGTATCACCACGGCTATTACAACGGATGGAATAATGGCTACTACTATGGTGGTGGTGGCGGTTACTACCCTGGAGGAAGTGGTACTATTGCACAAGAAAGAAATTATAGACCTCGAGGAGGGCAAGCAACTTCTGTTAGGCCAGGAGGTAGTTCCGTATCAAGCGGACGTTCAGATTACATAAAAACTAAAACCTTTATAAACAAAGACCCTTACACTGTTGGCAACACTAGAGTATCATACAATGAACAAAATAAACGAACTGTAACTGATACAAATTCAGGAAGAACGTATTCATACTCAAACCGTCAAAACCCGAACACAAAATCAACTTCAACAAACAAACAAAATAGCTCGACCAGAGCTACTCGCAGAAGTTATACTGGCAACCAAACTACACGATCAAGTTCAGGAACCTCTACTAGCAGAAGCACCAACTCCTCAAATAGAAGATCAAGTTCTTATACACGACCAAGTTCCAATAACCGAACCAGTAATGTTAATAGAAATACTTCAACAAGAAGTACCAACAGAACATATTCTGGCAACTCAAATAGAAGCAATTACAGCAACAACAAAAGCTCAACAACTCGTAGCTCCTATTCTCCTTCGCGAAGCTCAAATAGCAATTCCAGAAGCTCCTACTCACCATCTCGTTCTTCTGGTAGCAGTAGTCGAAGTTACTCAGGTAGTTCTAGCAGTTCAGGTAGCAGAAGTTCTTCGGGAAGTAGTGGATCTTCAAGCAGAAGTAGTGGTGGGTCCAGCAGAAGCAGTGGAGGTAGACGTTAAAAGTAAACATCAAACCTTAAATTAGATTGAAATGAAAAAAATAATAACTACAATTTTCACAATTGCAGTCATAACTTGTATTGCCCAAGCTCAAAGTTTAGACGATGCAATTCGATTCAACCAAAATGAACTCACGGGCACCGCCAGATCAATGGGAATGGCAAACGCATTTGGTGCCTTAGGTGGGGATTTAAGCGCCTTAAGCATTAACCCTGCAGGCATTGCTGTTTATAGAACATCAGAATTTGCAATAACACCATCCATTTCGCTCAACCAAAACAAAGCAACATACCAAGGGATTAAGTCATCAGAAGACAACTATTCTTTCCCTTTGAATCAGATTGGTTTTGTAACCACTTATCGCCCATTGAGAGAAAAAGAAAAGGGAATAATAAGTACGCACTTTGGATTTACCTATAATAGAACAGCAGACTTTAATTTTAAATCCAACATGCAAATTGGAACAGGTATTAAAGATGGACTCTATGACGATAACGGACAACATACAGATGTTAGAACTCTTTTAAGTGTTATTCGAAACGAAGCACATGGCTATTACGATGCGAGTGGCAACTTTATTCCTCGCAACGCATATCCTGATCAATTGAATGGAAGAGCAGGCCTAGCATATGATACATACTTAATGGATCCGGTTTTCGATGATGGAACTATCTACTATAGTCAATACGAAGATGTAATCGATTACGATGATGGAACCAGTGAAATCTATTACCGCAACGCAAATGGAATTAATCAAAAAAACATAATTGATCAAAGCGGTTATGCAGGTGAATATGGCATAACCTTTGGAGCCAATGTTAGCCATATTTTGATGCTTGGAGCATCTTTAAATTTTCAATCATTTCGCTTTGAGCAAAAAGAAAGTTTTCGCGAAATAAATACCAATAGCTTCAATCCAAGTGGTCCAAAGGATTTAGATTATTTTGATGCCTATGGCTTACTTACTCAAAAAGGATTTGGCATCAACGGTAAATTTGGAGCTATTCTAAACCTTAACCCTTTGCGCCTTGGCGTATCTATTCATACACCTTCTTTTATGGAAATTAAAGATGAATACTATCAAGGTATCGAAAGTTATTTAGTTAATCGCGATAACCATCATGCTAAAACAGATATTGACGAATTCACTTATAATTACCGCACCCCCTATAAGGTAGAAGCAAGTGCTGCATTAATATTAAGCAAATTTGCACTACTATCATTCGACTATGAAATGACAGATCATACAAGCTCAAAAATGACTTCTAAAGATGGTTACCAAACCTATTTTGATGCAATTAACGACGACATTTCGAATCAAATGAAAATTGCACATAACATGAGAGCTGGAATTGAGATCAAACCCTTACCATATTTAGCAGTAAGATTAGGTGCTGCCTACTTTGACTCTTATATAAAAAAGGAATTTGTTGACATTGAACCCACCCAATGGATGGCAACAGGCGGTATTGGAATAAGAAACAAAAACTTCTTTTTTGATGTTGCTTACGCTCTTAAAACTAATGAGAGCAACTACTATCTTAACACAAGTCAAAACGCAGTTCTGGAAGGCCTCTCCTTTAATGAACCTATAGAATTGTCGAATAGAAAGCACCAAGCAGCTTTTACCTTTGGTTGGAAGTTCTAAATAAAATACGGATGGCATCTTTTTCCTAAACATAGAAATAAAGATGCCATCCTTAAATATTATTAATAAGGCCACTTTTTTCAAAAAAAGTATCTTTTAAATAATCATTCCTGCAGCAACCGTTTCATTGGTTCCTTCATCAACCAAAATAACACTTCCTGTAAAACGATTACGGTTATAAGAATCGAAAAACAAAGGCTTGGTTGAACGGAGCTTAACACGTGCAATATCGTTCATACCAACCGACTTATCCTCCTCGTTTTTTTCCAAGGTATTGATATTCATCTTATACTTGACCTCGGTAATCATACAGCGTGCATCTGATGAAGTGTGGCGAATAACGTATTTACCGCGTGGCACCAAAGCACGTTCGTTAAACCAACAAATCATCAATTCAATATCCTGACTATTTTGAGGAGCTCTTCCGTTATTTGTCTTAACGATCATATCGCCACGACTAATATCAATGTCATCTTCAAGAGTAATTGAAACCGATTGAGGAGCAAAACCAACTTCCATCGACTCATTCATCATATCAATGGACTTAACCTTAGAAGCAAATCCACTAGGCAATACTGTTACTTCATCACCTAGTTTGATATCTCCGCTAGATACACGACCGGCGTACCCACGATAATCAGGCCATTCTGCCGATTGTGGACGAATAACGTATTGAACAGGAAAACGGAAATCTTCGTGATTGATATCGCTACTGATGTGGATATTCTCCAATAAATACATCAAGGTTGGCCCATCGTACCACGACATTGGTTCCGAACGATCTACAACGTTATCTCCATTTAATGCACTAATTGGCACAAAACGAATATCTTTAACCGACAACTTTGAAGAAACGGCATCAATATCAGCCTTAATTTGCTCATATCGTTCTTGACTATACTCAACCAAGTCCATTTTATTGATACAAAAGATAACGTGAGGTATCTGAAGTAAGGAAGCAATAAAAGCATGACGTAAAGTCTGCTCTAAAACTCCATGACGTGCATCTACTAATATAAGTGCTACATTGGCAGTACTAGCGCCAGTAACCATATTACGAGTATACTGAATGTGCCCCGGCGTATCTGCAATTATAAACTTTCGTTTGGGTGTTGCGAAATAACGATAAGCCACATCAATGGTAATACCTTGCTCACGTTCCGATCGCAGACCGTCTGTTAACAAAGCTAAATTCACATCCTCATGACCAGAACGCTCACTTGCACGTTCAATGGCCTCCATCTGATCCTCAAATATTGCTTTACTATCGTATAATAACCTACCAATCAAAGTGCTTTTACCATCATCAACACTACCTGCAGTAGTGAATCGTAAAAGCTCCATATCAAGATATCCTGATTCTTTTCCGGACATATTATTTAATTTTTTCAGATTTTACAAGATGATTTAAAAATAGCCTTCGCGCTTGCGATCTTCCATAGCAGATTCTGAACGTTTATCATCCGCTCTGCCTCCACGCTCTGTTGTACGTGTTGACGCAACTTCATGGATAATATCTTCTAATGAATTAGCCGTTGAAAGTGTAAGACCCGTGCAAGTAACATCACCAATGGTACGACAGCGCACATCAAGCTCTTTTACCTCTTCGGTATCTTTCAATTGCATAAATGGCAATTTGGCCAACCAAACACCATCCCGATTAAACACCTCGCGCTTATGAGTAAAATACAAACTTGGCAAGTCAATCTGTTCCATATAAATGTATTGCCACACATCCATCTCAGTCCAGTTACTTATCGGGAAAACACGAAAATGCTCACCCATATTTTTACGACCGTTAAAGATATTCCATAACTCAGGTCGTTGATTTTTTGGATCCCATTGTCCAAACTCATCACGGTGTGAAAAGAATCTTTCCTTAGCACGTGCTTTTTCTTCATCGCGACGACCACCACCCATGGCAGCATCAAACTTGCGACTTTCTATGGCATCCAATAAAGTAGTTGTCTGCAGTTTATTACGACTGGCATTAACACCCTTCTCTTCCACAACTCTACCTTCGTTAATTGAATCCTGAACCAAAGCAACAATACATTTAGTCCCGGTCTCCTCCATTGTTCTATCGCGATATTCAATAGCTTCCGGGAAATTATGCCCCGTATCGATATGCATTAATGGAAATGGAACCTTTGCAGGCCAAAACGCCTTACGCGCTAAATGAAACATCACAATTGAGTCTTTTCCTCCTGAAAATAGCATGACAGGATTTTCAAACTGAGCCGCAACCTCCCTAATAACGAAGATTGATTCAGCTTCTAACTCTTTAAGGTGATTTATCCGGTATTTATCCATGATAAGATTAATTTTTCCTACTTTTTTACTAGAATGTGTTTAAAACACAAACGTCGTTTGTTTAAAACGACGCCAAATTTAATTAATTAAGTACGATTCCAAAAATTTAAACGCTTTGATTTACAGGAAATAATCCCTATAAAAAAAGGGTGCTTTACACACCCTTTTTAATTAGCTAGTATAAATCTTCTATTTCATTCTGATCAAAACTCTTATTATATTGAGTCATAGCCCTAAGACTCATACCCATATTCGAAAAACCACCATCATGGAAAAGATTTTGCATGGTTACTTTCTTAGTCAAATCAGAGAACATGGTTAAACAATAGTTAGCACAATCATCTGCATCAGCATTACCAAGCGGCGACATACGATCAGAAAAGTCAATTAGGCCATCAATGCCTTTTACTCCACTACCTGCCGTTGTTATGGTTGGCGACTGTGAAACTGTGTTTACACGTACTTTGCGCTCACGTCCATAAATATAACCGAAACTTCTGGCTATCGACTCAAGTAATGCTTTCGCATCTGCCATATCGTTATATCCATACAATGTACGTTGTGCAGCAACATAACTTAAACCTAAAACAGAGCCCCACTCACTGATAGCGTCCATTTTAAAAGCTACTTGTAACATTTTATGGAAAGATATAGCTGAGATATCCAGAGTCTTATTCAAATAATTGTAATCCAAATCGTGATATACACGTTTTTTACGAACGTTTAAGGACATTCCAATTGAGTGGAGAACAAAATCTACTTTTCCACCTAAAATTTCCTGTGATTTAGAAAAAACCTCTTCCAGATCAGATACCTTAGTCGCATCAGCTGGAATAATTTCAGCATTACACTTTTTACCCAGATCAATCACTTCACCCATACGGCAAGCAACTGGAGTATTAGATAATGTGAATTGAGCACCTTCTTCGTGAGCGCGTTCAGCGATTTTCCATGCAATAGACATGTCGTTGAGTGCTCCGAATATAATACCCCTTTTTCCTTTTAAAAGATCAAATCCCATATCATTTTATTTTTGAGCGCACAAATATAGACTATATGTTGTACAGCACAAGTTACAATTTCAATTATTTTAAAGTAATCTGATAATAAAAAACAATTAAACTGATAAAAAGTTCTTCAATTTAGTCAGCTAATATCAATTATTCAATAGCATACGTGCATTTTCGAGGGCTACATCAGTTAAATTCGCACCACTTAACATCTTTGCCACTTCCACCACACGTTCTTCCTTTGATAGTTTCTTAATTTGAGAAATAGTTTTATCCTCACTGTCTGTTTTGAATACCTTAAAGTGCTCACTACCCTTAACAGTAATCTGAGGTAAATGAGTGATACTCACCACTTGCATATTCCGTGCCATTTCTGACATGATGACTCCCATCTGATCTGCCACTTCACCCGAAACACCTGTGTCGATTTCGTCAAATATGATGGTAGGTAATCCTTTTGCCGATGACAACAATGCCTTAATGCTAAGCATCACACGCGACATTTCACCTCCCGATGCTACTTTATTAATAGAAGATGGTGTTCCATTTTTATTTGCAGCAAATAAGAATTCAATACTATCCATTCCATGCAAAGTGAAACTTTTTGTTGCTTCGTTTTTAATAACAAAATTAGCATGTGGCATACCTAATTCTATCAGGTGTTTCTCGATAGTTTGTTTAACCTGATCGAAAACAGCAAGTCTAGATTTCGTTAGCTCTTTACCAATCTTAGTAAGTTGGTCTGATAATTTTTCTAAATCGGTCTGTAACAATTTCAGCTCTTCATCGAAAAAATTCAACTTATTAATTTTAGTTTGTAACTGACCATGTAAATCTATTAATGCTTCAACCGAATCAACATGGTGCTTCTTTTGCAAACTATAAATTAAATCTAACCTTTCCTGAGTTGTATGTATGGCCACTGGGTCGTATTCTAAATCTTCAACCCTAGTTTCCAAATCGTCTGATAAATCCTTTAAATCAATATATGATGAATTAATACGTTGAGCTAATTCATCGCCATCATTCAGATACTGTTGTATCGTATTAATCGCATTTAAGGACGCACGAAGTGACTCAAGCACTCCATTCGATTCGTCAGCGAGACCGCCAACAACGATGGAAAGCGAAGTTTTTATTTCCTCAACGTGCGAAAGTTCTTTAAGCCTCTCTTCCAATTCATTTTGCTCGTCAAGCTTTAGGTTTGCTTCCTCAAGCTGATCGAACTGAAATTGCATATAATCTAAATCATCCTTTTGACGATTATTCTCCGCAACAATTTCTTCAATTCTCTTATTTAATGTCAGATACTCATTATAAATTTTCTGATAATCCTCCAACAATGATCTATTGCTGGCCACACTATCGATCACCAAGCGGTGAAATCCATTGTCGTCAAGTAATAAATTCTGATGCTGCGAATGCACATCAATTAACGACGCTCCAATCGTCTTTAGAAAGGCCAAATTAACCGGTGTATCATTAACAAAGGCCCTCGATTTACCAGATGGAAGAATCTCGCGCCGTATTATTGTTAATGACTCATAATCCACATCATGCTCCTTAAATGTAGCTTCTAAACCATATTGCTCAACAGAAAATTCTCCTTCAACTACACATTTCTGATCGCGATCCAACAAAGCACTTAAATCACTTCGTTGACCAAGAATTAAAGCTAAGGCTCCAAGCAACACTGATTTACCAGCTCCGGTTTCGCCAGTAATAACAGTTAATCCGGCATCAAAATTAATTTCGATTCGATCAATTAATGCATAATTCGAAATGGAAAGTGACTTTAACATTGTCTTATTTAGCAGTTAATATTTTTTCGTACTTCTTATTATTCGAAGGATCTACTTCATTCAAAACTTCAACAGCTCTACCTTTTTCCATTGAAAACGATTCTTCAAATATTTTAACCAACTCATCCGATTTTGCTGTGAAGAAAACTTGCATGTAAAACGATCCAGGCCTTTGACGTTGAACTTTACGTAACTGCTCCAAACCCTTTAAGATTGAAGCCCGTCCATCTTCTACCTTATCGCTCATCACATCCAAACCTATTCTGTGATAGCTGTACATGCATTGTCGCAATGGACGGTGATACTCATTTAAAATATTCTCAACCAACCAATAACGGTTACGCTGACTTTCAAACGATTTCCATCCTGCTTGTACTGCGTTTTGCGCACGACTCACAATCTGTTCTGCTTGCTGAAAATAAGGAGTGCCTCCACTCGGCTGATACGAATCATAATCCATTCCTAAAATAATGAAAGCATAATAAGCCAGAACACCCACCAAATTTGAATCAAAATTATTGGGATTGTAAATTAACGACTCGAACTCTACATACTTAAAATGTAAATCAACATCCTGGTGATTAAATAATACCGAGTGATAGGCCGAATTATAGATCGGTCGTCTAGCCTGTATCTGAATTGAGCCCTTAAACTCATCTATGGAAATTTGTTCAGCAATATTGATAAGAATATTACAATCAATGCGCTCCTCAGGCTTAAACACATCACTCGTCCATTTCTGATTGTTCATAAACTCCATTATTTCTTTCTGGAGGGTTTCAAACACCTTTTTATTTGTTCCTTGTATACTTGGCGAAACCACCTGAACAGCACACTGAAACTCCTGTGCAGAAAGCATGGTACTAATGTTTAAAAACAAAACAAAAATGGCAATTCTCATAAGAATAATTTTCAGTATTTATTTAGAGTTTAGCAAGGTCTGAATTTCATTAACAATATCAACAGCAACCTCAACCTTAGACTTCAACGCGAAATCTTTGGTATTATTTTGCTTGTCGACGATACTAATTTTATTCGTATCCACATTAAAGCCAGCGCCATCATCCTCCAAGGTATTTAAAACAATCATATCAAGCTGCTTGCTTTCTAACTTTTTCTTGGCATTATTAACGGCATCATTCGTTTCCAGAGCGAAACCAACGACAAGCTGATTGTCTTTCTTCTTATGCCCTAAATCCTTTGCTATATCAACGGTTGACTCTAACTCAATATTCAAATCCTTATTGACACGTTTAATTTTTATTTGCGCCTTTGTCACCGGCGTATAATCAGCAACTGCAGCCGACATAACAGCCACATCCACATTAGGAAAAACCGGGCTACAAGCATTGTACATCTCAGAAGCAGAAACCACGTTCACCCTATTAATATTGGGATGATCAACACTCAAAGACGTTGGCCCACTTACCAAGGTAACTATCGCCCCACGTTGAGCAAATTCATGCGCGATGGCATACCCCATTTTTCCGGATGAATAATTGCCTATAAATCTCACTGGATCAATCTTTTCGTGTGTAGGCCCAGCCGTAACCAAAACAGACTTTCCTTCAAAATCAGATTTCTGGTTCGCCGTAAAATAAGCATTTAATGAATCAACAATTTCTTCGGGCTCTGCCATTCGACCTTTACCAACTAAACCACTAGCCAATTCACCCGAATTGGGCTCAATCATATAGTTGCCATACGATCGCAATGTTTCCATATTTCGAACTGTCGATGGATGCTGGTACATATCCAAATCCATTGTTGGAGCAATAAACACAGGACATCGTGCTGAAAGATAGGTTGTAATTAAGAGATTATCTGCAACCCCATTGGCCATTTTCCCCATCGTATTAGCCGTAGCAGGTGCTACTATCATGGCATCGGCCCAAAGTCCATTATCAACATGACTGTTCCAATCTCCATTTTCAGGATTAAAGAAATCAACTAAAATAGGTCGTTTTGATAAAGTAGCTAAGGTTAAGGGCGTAATAAACTCTTTCGCCAACTTGGTCATTATAACCTGTACTTCTGCTCCTTGCTTCACCAAAAGACGAATCAAATGCGCAGTTTTGTAGGCAGCAATACCACCCGAGACACCTAGAATAAACTTTTTTCCTTTTAGCATACCGTAAAATAAAAAAAGATAAAGGAAAATAGTTCATCATCCTTTATCTTTTTATAAGTATAATATTCTAACGATGATTCACAATTACCCTTAGGCAATCATTACATCCGTGATCTTACTCTGCTTCTTCTGCATCAGGATTACGGTGATAAACACCACCTTCAACAAATTCTTGAGTCGCAATGCAAACAGATTTCGGCAAACGCTCATAGAAACGAGAAATCTCAATTTGCTCACGATTTTCAAATACCTCTTCTAAGTTATCGGTATATGAAGCAAATTCTTGAAGTTTACTATTCAACTCTTCCTTCATCTCAGCACTAATCTGATTAGCACGTTTACCTATAACTACCAGCGATTCATATAAATTACCAGTTGACTCAGATAATTCATTCTTATCCCAAGTAACGGTAGAAACTGGTGCATTCGTTTTTTTGTAGTCGATTGACATATCTTAACTATTTATTTTTCTGCAACATCATAACCTTTCAGCATCGATTCTGAATTACTCAAAATACGATCTGCTCTTTTTCTATATTTCCCTTCAGAAAATTCATTGATAAAAGAATAATACTCATCAATAGCATCTCTGATTCTTTCTTCCTTTTTTTCTTCAACACTTTTTTCAGCTTGAATATATTTTGATTCTAAAATCAAAAACGACAATTCTTCACGATACTTGGTATCTGGAAAATCTTTCAAACTGTTTTCAGCAGCAATCACCGCTGATTTATAATTATTACCTAAGTAGTCGCCCAAATCATAATACAGCTTTGCACTTAGGTACGACTTATATACCAATTTATCACGAAGCTCATCCATCAGACGAGTTGACTCTTCAACCCTTGCACTTTCAGGATACATATTAATAAACAACTGAAATTCTTGTATTGCTTGCTCAGTTGTAGTTTGATCCAATCGAGGTTTTGGCGATTGATTATAATACGTATATGCACTCATAAACAAACACTCCTCAGCCCTTGGACTTGCCGGAAAATTCTTTGCAAATTCGCGATAATAATGTCCTGAATTAATATTGTCGTGTAAACCATATAAACAGTTAGCATAGATGTAATTTATATCTTCAGCCTTGTCCGTTCCTCGGTAAATATTCATTAGAGGCCCCAATAAGGATGCAGCACGAGTATAGTCCTCTTTCTCGTAGTATTTAACACCTTCGGTATACCACGTCTCATAATCCTGACTCTTAAGCAACTTTTGATAATTACTACATCCGGTATTTAAAAGAGTAGTAAAAACAACCACCAAAATCACTAAGTACTTAATTCTCATATGATTTATTTACAATATCGTCCATTAATAAACCTTAAAGCCTATTCAAAGACTTTAAAACATCGTGCAAAGATATGCTTTACTTTAAAACCTCACAAGCCCTAAATTAATATATACTGCATAAATCAAGTTGTTTCAGATTAAACTTTATTTAGTAACACAATCGACTATCACTCTAATAATCAACAAACATAGATGATTGCACCATGCATTACTTTGTAATTTTTAACTTGTTTTTTTCATAAGACTACTAAAAACATTACATTTGCCACGAATTTTTAAAGCTCAATATAGTGGACATTTTCGACAAGATAAAAGAACACATGGGCCCTTTGGGTCAATACGGTAAAGAAGCTCACGGTTATTTCATGTTTCCAAAATTGGAAGGTGAGATTAGTCCAAAGATGAAGTTTCGTGGGAAAGAAGTTCTTACCTGGAGTTTAAATAACTACCTGGGATTAGCCAATCATCCTGATGTAAGAAAAGCAGATGCAGATGCAGCTGCAGAATTTGGAATGGCCTACCCAATGGGCGCTCGCATGATGTCGGGACACACCAGCAAACACGAAGAACTGGAGGCTAAATTAGCTGAATTTGTAGGTCACGAAGACTCGTACTTGCTCAATTTTGGTTACCAGGGAATGGTATCAATTATCGACACTTTAGTAACTCGAAATGATGTAATAGTGTATGATTCAGAATCGCACGCTTGTATCATGGACGGTATCTTTTTACATAAAGCAAAAGGTGGTAAAAGTTTTGTATTTGCCCATAACGATATGGCTAAATGCGAGAAAATGCTTGAGTTTGCTACCAAACGCGTAAAAGACACGAAAGGTGGTATCCTTTTAATTACCGAAGGTGTATTTGGCATGGCCGGTGATCTTGGTAATCTAAAAGACATCGTAAAGCTTAAAGAAAAATATAACTTCCGCATTTTAGTTGATGATGCACATGGTTTTGGTACGATGGGTAAAACTGGTGCTGGAGTTGCTGAACACTTTGATGTGACTGATCAGATTGACGTACACTTTAGTACTTTTGCCAAATCGATGGCAGGTATTGGTGGATTTGTTGCAGGTACTGAAGAAGTTGTTAGCTACTTACGTTACAATTTACGTTCACAGATATTCGCAAAATCACTACCAATGCCTATGGTATACGGTGCATTGAAAAGGTTAGAGATGTTGCGTGAACAACCAGAACACAAAGAGAATCTTTGGAAGGTTGTTAATGCGCTTCAATCAGGACTTAAAGCTGCGGGCTTCAACTTAGGAGAAACAGAATCTCCTGTTACCCCGGTTTTCCTCGAAGGAAATGTACCTGAAGCAACACAAATCACAATGGATTTGCGCGAAAACTACAACATCTTCTGTTCTATTGTAGTTTACCCTGTTATTCCAAAAGATCAGATAATGCTTCGTATTATACCAACAGCTGTTCATACAATCGAAGACGTTGAATATACGATCAAAGCATTCTCGGAAGTACAAGAAAAATTAAAAGATGGCAAATACAAAGCGGATAAAATCGCAAGCGTATTGTAATGTCTTTATAGATATAGAACAAAGGCCAATTCGTATGAATTGGCCTTTGTTATTGATGAGCAATCCATAACAAGACGCAACACTCTTATTACTTGTCTTGTTATATTCCATTAAAACAAGCTATTCTTTAACTTTAGAAAAAGATACGGAATGAAAAATGATCCTTTTGGAAAAGCAGCACTCGATTATCTTTCGGGTAAAAAAGATAATCAGATACTAGTAAAGTCAGACATTGCAGAAGATGATTTTATTCCGGTCAACTACCTCTTTCGATCATTTCATCAAATGCCCGATATTGAGCAAAAAGCATTGATGCTATGCAAAGGCAGAGTGTTAGATATTGGTGCTGGTGTTGGCTCCCATGCCTTATACCTTCAAAATAAAGGATTAGCTGTTGATTGCATCGACACATCAATAGGCTGCAAACAAGCAGCATTGCAGCGTGGTGTTAAGAACTATGTTACAAGTGATTTTTTCGAGTTTGAATCAGAAAATAAATACGATACCTTGCTGCTCATGATGAATGGTATAGGTTTAGCTAAAACCATTGATGAATTACCAACATTCTTCGCTCAGGTTAAAAAACTGCTAGCTTCAGGTGGGCAAATAATATTAGATAGCTCTGACCTGCGCTACCTATTTATGGATGAAGATTCGGACATAATTCCATCTGACGAAGAGTACTACGGTGAGGTTAGCTACTCAATGAGCTACGAAGATCAAAAAAGCGACCAATTTAAATGGCTTTTTATTGATGCTGCATTGTTGTCGCAAGAAGCCTATAAAAATGGTTTCTCCTTTGAAAAAATAGCCGATGGCCCTCATTACGACTACCTTGCACGACTGCAACTTTTATAGTCGTTTGTCGTATAAACATTTCAAACACTTATTACTTTATTATCGAACAACTTAAGTCATCAAATATTTCCAAATTGTGGTTTTATGTTTAAAATCAAAATAGTATCTTTCGTTTTGATATTTAAACCAATGCCCTTTAAAACGATCATGATGAAACATATTTATAATATTTTTACTATAGCATTACTATTTCTCTTTTCTGGGCATTTAAGTGGGCAATCATATACAACGGGGTTTCCTCTAGCCTCAGGAATTACTGAAAGTGAAACAACGATAACTTCTAATATCACAAACACGAGTGGGAATATATATTACACAAAATTTGTCGTATTAGAATCAGATGCCACAAAACCATCTCTAATTCAAGTATATCAAGGACTCGGTGGAGATGGTCTTCCGGTTCCATCAGATCATACCAAAACCATCAGCATACCGAGTCAAGATACGGACTACAGCTTGGATGCAACGAATTTAAATCCTTCGACAAGCTATATCGCTTATTGTATTTCGTACTACATGTCTGGCTTTACGCCAACCCCCATTGAATCGACCATCCCCACCGAAGTTCCTTTCACCACTCTAAATGCTACCGCCCAATATACAGTTGGGTATCCATTGGCAAGTGCTATCTCTGAAAATTCGGCCGACATAGTCACCAACTTAACCAATACAGGCGGGACGCAACACTATACCAGAGTTGTAGTTCTCGAAAGCTCTGAATCAGCTCCTGATCTAAGCCAAGTCTTCAATGGACAAGACAGCAATGGACAAGCTGTAGGAAGCGATTACTATAAAGAAATTTCGGTAACCAATGCGGATACTGATTATGCGAGCACCATAAGTAACCTTGCTTCAAATACAGATTACACTGCATATTGCGTATCGTTTTATTACGATGGTTTCACTCCTTCGTTGATTGAACAAACTGTTCCAACAGAGGAAACTTTCACAACTTTAGTTGCAATAGCCGATTACACAAGTGGCTTTCCAAGTGCGGATAATATTACCGACAATCAGGTAAGTATAAACACCAGTTTAGCCAACTCCAGTGGCACTGTCTACTACACAAAATTCGTAGTGATTCCAGCAACTGCAAATGCCCCAACTTTACAACAGGTTTATCAAGGTAGAGATGGAGATAATAACATTGTCGATTCGGAACAAAGTAAAACTATTACTGTCTCTAATTCTGACACGCAATATAGCATAGATGCAACTGCATTATCGGGCTCAACTGACTACATTGCATACTGTATTACCTATTACATCGATGGTTTTACGCCAACTCCGATTGAGACTAGCATACCTACTGAGGTGCCTTTTACTACGCTAAATGCTACCGCTGAGTATACACTTGGATATCCATTGGCTAGTGCCATCTCTGAGAATTCAGCCGATTTAATAGTCAATCTAACAAATACAGGAGGAATGCAATATTACACCAGAATTGTTATTCTCGAAAGTACAGAAACAGCTCCTGACCTAAGTCAAGTCTTCAATGGACAAGACAGCAATGGACAAGCCGTTGGAAGCGATTACTTCAAAGAAATTTCGGTAATCAATGCTGACACCGACTATGCTAGCGCGATTAGTAACCTTGCTTCAAATACAGGTTACACGGCATATTGTGTATCCTTTTATTACGATGGATTCACTCCTTCGCTAATTGAACAAACAGTGCCAACGGAAGCGACTTTCACAACACAAGTTGCTATTGCGGATTATACTATTGGTTTTCCCAATGCTGATAATATAACCGACAATCAGGTAAGTATTAATTCCAGTTTAACCAACACTGATGGCACAATATATTATACAAAATTTGTTATCATTCCAGCAAGTGCCAACGCACCAACTTTACAGCAAGTTTATCAAGGAAGAGATGGAGATAATAACATTGTTGCTTCTGAACAAAGCAAAACAATGACCATCTCAAGTTCTGACACCCAATTCAGCATTGATGCGACGGCGCTGACAGGCTCTACTGATTACATTGCCTATTGCATATCCTATTATATCAATGGTTTTACCCCAACACCAGTCGAGTCTAGTATCCCTACTGAAGTACCTTTTACAACTATAGATGCTACTGCAGAATATACTGTTGGATACCCATTGGCCAATTCTATTACTGAAAATTCGGCTAACCTAATCACCAACTTAACAAATACAGGTGGAAAACAACATTACACTAGAATTGTTATCCTTGAAAGCTCAGAACCAGCACCTGATCTTAGTCAAGTCTTCAATGGACAAGACAGCAATGGACAAGCTGTTGGAAGCGATTACTTTAAAGAAATTTCGGTGACCAATGCGGACACTGATTATGCTAGTGCAGTTAGTAACCTTACTGCAAGTACAGATTACACGGCATATTGCGTATCCTTTTACTACAATGGCTTCAATCCTTCATTGATTGAACAAACGGTGCCAACGGAAGTAAGCTTCACAACCTTAATGGCGAGCGCCTCATACAATATTGGCTACCCTAACACATCAAACGTAACCGATACGCAAGCAACCATAAACACAAACGTAACAAACACTAATAGTAATGTTTTTTATACCAAATTTGTTGTGCTCTTGTCAAGTGAACCTGCTCCTTCTTTACTGCAAGTATTCCAGGGGCTTGATGGAAATAATCAAAGTGTTCCGATAGAACGTAGCAAATCAATAACCGTAAATAATCAAGATACGGAGTATAGTATAAACACAACCGATTTAACTCCTTCTTCAGATTATATCGCATATTGTATTTCGTATTACTTTGAAGATCTTACTCCTGTTTTAATCGAAGAAACGATTCCTACTGAATTATCATTCACAACGCAAGGATCAATTCCAATCACCACCTTCACCCCTGCCGATGGCACTTTTAATGTTAGTATACTATCCAACGTTGAAGTATCATATGACCAAGCTATTCGTTTCATTGGTGGAACAGAGATCACTGATGCTAATGTAGCAACATTAATAACTCTTGAATCAGGTGGTAGCCCGATACCTTTTAGTGCAACTATTAATGCAGGCAAAACGCTCATTACAATAACACCTAGTTCAAACTTACCCGCATTCTCATACATCGATGTAACAATTCTCCCAGTAGAAAACAACATTGGAACAGCACAAGGCAGCGTTCAAACTTGCCAATTCAGAACAGACCAATACAATATTTGGGATGGTTCTGAGTCCAATGATTTTGGTGATGATTTTAATTGGGTAGGCGATAATTTTACCAATGGCATTAGTGTTCTAATTCCTGTTACGGCAAACAATCCAACCATTACATCAGTACACACCACTAACAATGTTAACATTGAAGCTGGAGCGGAACTTATTATAGCAATAGGAGGCGAACTAATACTGGAAGGAACATTAGAGTTGGCTTCGTCTAATACAGAAGCCTTAGGTAATGCCACATTTATTAATCGAGGCACAATTACTGAAATGCCAGGTTCAAACATGGTGGCTTTACAGCAAATATCGACTGAATCTTACGATTATTTTATTGCATCACCTGTGTCAGGTGCTACACCTCAAAATACGGGAGTTAATGGTAGTGTTTATCGTCGTGATGCCAGCAATGCTACATGGCTTACTTTAGGTAGTACGGAGGCAATGATTGCTGGCGTTGGTTATTCTGCCTGGAGCACAAGTGGCACAACATTAAGTTTCAGTGGTAGCTTTAATAGTGCTGCTTCATATAACTTCAGTACAGTGCGCACAATTACACCCGACAACTATGGATGGAACCTTGCAGGTAATCCTTATCCCTGTGCCATAGACTGGGACAATGCAGGTATTGTAAAAACGAACATGAACAATCATTTTTATGTACTTCGCAATGAATCCGGCCAATATGGGACTTACAATGGAGATCTTGGAGCAGGTACTAATGTTAGACCGACTAATCCGAGTCATATTCCATCTATGCATTCGTTTTGGACGCAAGTAACCATAGGGCAGAGTTCAGGTTTACTTACCATACCCGAAGGAGCTCGAGTTAGTTCAAACTATACTTATTTGAAAAATGTAAAGTCTGATACCGAAGCTAAATCCATTCGTTTCAAAGGTGATAATAGCGGAAATTTAGATGAATTATTAGTTGCATTCCATTCTTCAGCTTTTGATAGTTATGACATATATGACTCTGAAAAACGCTTTGCCTCATATAACGACGAATTACTTGAACTATTTACAGTTAATGAAGGTAAATCTTTAACAATCGACACCTACAATACTATAGGCGATGGTATCGCAATTAACTTGGGATATAAATGTAAAAACGCAGGTACATACGACATCATCATAAGTGATTTGAAAGGCTTTGATAAGGATGTTGTTGTAAAAATTGAAGATACTTCTGATAATAATGCACCTATCGAAGAGCTAATACCAAATATACCTTTCACTTTTACAACTACAAGTGGTGGCATCAATAAAACGCGATTTGTTTTACATATTTCTGAACAAGAGGCAACCAATATAAATACTGGCCAACTTTCAGAGACTGTCAACATTTACAATTCAAATAATAACATATTTATTGATCTACCAGAATTAACAGAACCACTTTTTGAAATGTATGACCTTTCTGGTAGGTTAATTGATAATCAAAGATTACAATCAGGTACTTTAAATACGATAAACAGTACTTTTAATGGATTAGTTATCGTAAAAATTACTTCTAAAGAAGGAGTAATTTCACGTAAGTTAAATTTAAAATAATATCTTTGGCACTAATAATTATGAACAAAGTTACGAAACGCCAATATATTAGCCCAAAACTGGAAGTGCATCAAATAGATAATGAGATTTCTCTTATCTTGATGACAAGCGAAACGGATCCTCCTGACCCACCTCGACGTGGTGCAGCTCAGGAAGAAAACCCTTTCGAATCAAATCCATTTGAGGAAACAAAATAAAAAAAAGGAGGCCAGTGGCCTCCTTTTCAATTTATCATAGGGATAATAATTACATGGTAACGTTCCAGCTATCTTCCAAATTGTTTTTCCAATCGCCAAAGCTTTCTTTCCCACCACGTACTTTCCAATCAGAGTCGATGGTTAATTTCGAACTAATTCCGCCACGAGGATTACATACCATTGTGATACGTACTCTTTCCGGATCATACACTTCCATTACATGATCGTAGAAAACATTGATTAAACGCTCATACGAAACGGTGATATTACGTAAGTGGTGTACGTATTCCTTTAACGATTTTAATTCAATAATACGTTTCTTAGGATAGAAAGTAATGTATACGTCTGCAAAATCGGGTTGATTTTTTACTCCTAAAAAAGTAAACTCAGGTATTTTAACCTTTATTTCATACGCCTCTCCACTTGGGTTTGGCAAAGACTTCAAGATCGACGCGTCAATCTCTTTGTAAGTCAGTACTTTTTGTTCCATTAATAAAATTATTTGGTTATATGTTTTGCTAATAGCTCGCTAAATTACGCAATTTTTATCAACCATTAATTGATACCAATTAAATCATATTAAATAGTTATCTCACAAATTACTTGCATCTATTTCACCAGCTCAAATAATAACCCTTCATTTATAATGATTGTTTAAAACCTATTCAGATTATTTTAATTAATTTTGCGCCCGAAAAACTATGATATTGTGGGAAGATCAAGACGAAATAAGCCGCTTTTAAAAGAAGTTGTAATTACAGATGTAGCTGCCGAGGGTAAGGCAATGTGCAGAATAGAAGACCGTGTGGTATTTGTTCAGAAAGCTGTACCTGGAGACATTGTGGATGTTCAAGTGACCAAAAAGCGTAAGAATTATTACGAAGGTTATCCTGTTCATTTTCATAAATACAGCGACATACGACAAGAACCACTTTGCGAACACTTCGGAACTTGTGGAGGTTGCAAATGGCAAGCACTTCCGTATGATCATCAGTTGAAGTACAAACAACGCGAAGTAGTTAACAACCTCACTCGAATCGGAAAAGTTGAATTGCCCGAAAGCGAAACAATTTTTGCTTCGGCGAAAACAGAATTCTATCGCAATAAGATGGAATACACTTTTTCGAACAACAGATGGTTAACTAAGGAAGAACTTGATTCGGCAGATGACTTTCCTCATCGCAATGCTTTAGGCTTTCATATACCCGGGATGTTTGATAAAATTGTAGATATCAACAAATGTCATCTACAAGAAGAACCTTCCAACTCGATTCGTTTAGCTATTAGAGCTTACGCACTTGAAAATGGTTTAACTTTCTTCGATCTCAAAAAACAAGAAGGCTTCCTTAGAACACTCATTATCAGAACAAGTTCTACAGGTGAAAACATGTTGATTTTAACATTGTTTCATGAAGATAAGGAAGCGCGTGAAGCATTATTAACTCATATCAAAGAGAAATTCCCAGAGTTAACATCGTTGATGTATGTAATTAACTCAAAGGGCAACGACACCATTACTGATCAAGAAATTGAACTCTTTAGTGGTCGCGATCATATTTTTGAAGAAATGGAAGGGCTTAAATTTAAAATAGGTCCGAAATCGTTTTACCAAACCAATTCCGATCAAGCTTACGAGCTTTACAAAATCACTCGCGAATTTGCCGATATCAAAAATCACGAAACTGTTTATGACCTCTATACTGGCACTGGAACTATTGCCAACTTTGTTGCAAAAAATGCAAAGAAGGTCGTTGGTATCGAGTATGTTCCTGAAGCCATTGAAGATGCGAAGGAAAACTCTAAACTTAATAACATCGATAATACCAGTTTTTTTGCTGGTGATATGAAAGACGTGCTTAACCACGACTTTATTGAAACCCATGGTCATCCGGATGTGATGATTGTTGATCCGCCTAGGGCTGGTATGCATGCTGATGTTGTTGAGACAATATTAAACTCAACACCGGATCGAATTGTGTATGTCAGTTGTAATTCTGCAACACAAGCACGCGACACCAATTTATTGGATATTAGATACAGAGTTACGAAAATACAGCCTGTTGACATGTTCCCACATACACATCATGTAGAAAATGTTGTATTGTTAGAAAGACGATAATTCTAATTCATGAGCAATCTTATACTTTTCACTCTGTTTAGCTTCTTTATTCTTAGCTAATGGAGTGAGAGTTTTTAAGTTTTGTTGCTTTGGTCGGGCTATTCGATGAATTAGCGCCGATATTAAAGGGTGTTTGTTTAAAGTATAAATTGTTTGATACAGAAAGCCTGGCACACAAACCACTCGTTTTCGCTTAAGTGATTTTAATGAATAGTTAACCACCTTTTCAGCAGGTATCCACAGATAATCAGGAATTTGCTCAACAAACTTCACTTCCCGATTAATAGAGGCGTGAAACGAAGTAGGCGTAAATGCCGGGCATAAGGCCTGTACCTTAATTCCTGAAGGTTTTAATTCAAGTTGTAAGGTTTGGGAAAAACTAACTACCGCTGCTTTAGTAGTGGTATACATAACGCTTCCTGGCAATTGCATAAATGCAGAAAATGATGCCACATTGATAATACTACCATTCTTCTCTTTTGCTAAAATAGGAATAGCTGCCCGGCAAAAACGAATAGTACTGCTTAAATGCACATTCACCATCTGCATTTGTTCAGCCAAGGGCACTTGCAAGAAATAGCCACCAACACCAAATCCCGCATTATTTATTAGTAAAGAAAGTTGATTTAAACTTTTAATATAATTTTCAATTCTTGCTATATCATTCTCCAATGACAAATCAGCCACCACACATTCAGAATGCGTATGGTATTTAGCTAATAACGAATTAGCTAATTGCTTGAGTTGATTCTTACGACGTGAAACTAAAACCAAATCGTAGCCTTGTTCAGCAAGGCAAAATGCAAAAGCCTTTCCAATACCACTGGTAGGTCCTGTAATGAGGGCAATGCCCTTTTTTGTTCTATTCATGAGTAGGTAGGTTGTGTGTATCTTTCAAAACGTAATGAAGCCATAAAAAATTGCTTCATCACTCTAAAAGACAAGATACTTAGCCAGAGGTTGCATATCGTGGAAGGAAATACTTTAAAATTATACCTTGATAAAGATTTTTCGCTGATACATGAGCCACGCAATGAACCAAAAAATAAAAACATGTAATAAAGCAAATACTAATGAACCATTATATGACCCAAACAAGGGTGCCATAATATATTCGTATAAAGCATTATAGCCATTGATTTTTATTCCGTCCTCATTAGTAAATGAAATCAGTTTTGACAGCACCCTAACCCAAATGGCAGAAATAAAAAATATGAATAAGGGATTCACACCAAAAACGGAAAAGAACTTCGCCCATGTTTTATAACCCTTAATGTCAATTAGAAAGATTAAAATACTAAGACACACAACAGCTAAGCCTCCCGTATACATCACATAAGAACTTGTCCAAAGTGCTTTATTTAGTGGTAAAATTAATCCCCATACCCATCCAACAATTGCTAGAGAAGTACCAATTAGTAGAAGCTTAAAGGGTAACTTCTTTCTCTTAGTTTTAACAATTACATAACCAATCACGTATCCAATTAATACACTAACCAAAGCGCCTATCGAACTCATCAAACCCTCGGGCTCGAAAGGAATACCAAAGCCTAGATACATGTGCTTTTCACCAAGGATTAGTAAATCAATAAAACCAACCACATTTTGCTCAAGACTATAAGGAGCATCACCACCGAAGACATATAAGATGAGCCAATAAGTAATAAGAAGAGCTAATGAAATAATTTGTATGACTCTAATACGAAAGGAAAGCACAATAAGTGAAGCTATGAAATAAACAATGGCTATACGTTGCAATACGCCTAGCAATCGAACATTGCTAAAATCAGCTTGCCACTGAGGGAACGTACGTAAAAACAATCCCAACACAAATATTATCAATGCTCTTTTTCCTATTTTAAGAAAGACATGTTTATTTAATTCATAAGCATTCTTAGAAAAGGAGAAAAACATCGAAACCCCCATCACAAATAAGAAAAATGGAAAAACAAGATCGGTAGGTGTACAACCGTGCCATGAAGCATGTCGCAAAGGAGAATACACGTAAGACCAACTACCAGGCGTATTTACCAATATCATACCAGCAATAGTAATTCCTCGGAGTACATCAAGAGCTAAATATCGTTTATTCCCAGTCATAGTACAGTTTAGAATTAAAGGTTAAATATTCTGTTTTTTAATCCCAAACGTTGGATCCACCTTAATAAGTTTAACCATTATGAAACTTGGAATTGTACAAATGACCACCCAAACAAAGAAGTTCTGATACCCGATCAACTCTTGAATATAACCTGATACCATTCCCGGCAACATCATGCCCAAAGCCATTAAGCCAGTACAGAATGCAAAATGAGCCGTTTTATGCTCACCCTCAGAAATATAAATTTGATAGAGCATATAAGCCGTAAAACCAAAACCGTAACCGAATTGCTCAACTGCAACCGATGCACAAACCAATAAAAAAGAATCGGGCAATACATAGGATAAATAAACGTATACTAAATTTGGAAGGTTGATGGCAATCACCATTGGCCACAACCAATATTTCAGACCTCTTCTTGAAGCCACATAACCCCCTAATACACCTCCAATGGTCAAAAAAATGACTCCAATCGTTCCGTATACAATGCCCACATCACTCGTGGACAAACCTAATCCCCCAACCTCTTGTCCATCCAATAAAAATGGAGAGGCCATTTTCACCAACTGAGATTCTCCCAGGCGATAAAAGAGCAACATACCAAGTATCACCCATATATTTTTCTTATTGAAAAAAGTAACGATGGTATCGCCAAAATCAGACATGATCTCAGCGAAACCTTTGACGGCTTTATCCTTATCTCCTTCGGGATATGGTAAGGCATATTTGTGATACAAGCTGAAAACGAGAAATAATGCTGTTAAAACCAAGAAAGTAAGTGACCAAGCCATAGGAATGCTTGGCTCATCTTTGCCAAACAAAGTTACTTCCTCCAATTTACCCGCAAGAAAAACCAAACCTCCTTGCCCTGCAATCATAGCAAGACGGTAAAATGTGCTACGAATACCAATAAAATAAGCCTGTTTACTTTCGTCCATACCAAACATATAAAAGCCATCGGCAGCTATATCATGCGTAGCAGAACTGAATGCCAACAACCAGAAGCAAGCCAATGTGGACTGAAAAAATAAAGTGGTTGGAACTGTGAAGGCTACACCCGCTAAACCAGCTCCAATAAGTAATTGCATGGTCACAATCCACCAACGTTTACTTTTTAAAATATCGACAATAGGACTCCAGAATGGTTTAATTACCCAAGGCAAATATAACCACGAGGTATACAAAGCAATATCAGTATTTGAAATATCCAGACGTTTATACATGATAACCGCCAATGTCATTACCACCACATACGGCAATCCTTCAGCAAAATAAAGGGATGGCACCCAAGCCCATGGCGATTTTATCTTTTGTTTATTCATAACCTCCTATTCATCAGTAACGTTTATTGAGTGTAGCGCCTCTAAAATAATGATTTAATATAGCTTTGTAATCATATCCCTTGGCTCCCATCACTGCAGCTCCTATCTGACAAAGTCCTACACCATGCCCCCAGCCTGCACCTAGCAAATTAAAATATAATTGACCGTCTTTCTCTTCTTTCTCAATTACAAAGGCAGAACTATAAAGGTGTGAAGTTGACAAGGTTTTTCTTATTTCCAGTTCTTTCCCTATCACCATGGCTCGTTTATCACCTATTACCTTTAGCTTTATTAAACGACCAGAATCACCACGCTCGACGGGCACCAAATCTGATATTAAACCAAAGTCGATTCCACTACGCTCTCGTACCAATTGGCTTAATTCATCTTGTGAATAGGTCTGTTTCCATCTATAAAAATCATTGGTCTCCTGGTCGTAATCATTTAATACCTGACTCAATACGCTTTTATCGCTGGTATTACAAAACGCATCTGGCTGACCAGTTATCCAAAACTGAGCAGCATCTTCCTTGACAAGGTCAAGGCTATAATCGCTAAGCTCAGTGTCAGAATCCAAAAATGATTGTAAATACGGATGATTAACTGGCTCCCACACTTTTTCGAATACCTCAACCTTTCCTCCACAACATTTTGAGAAACGCGCATCGCATATATCACCATCATACACCAACACCTCCCCTCTAGTAGCACCAATTGCTTGCTCCACATGTTTTGTACTACTGCGGGTTATACCTTGATAGCGCTGACAATGATCATCGGCACACACATCAAAATTAGCGTGATCTTCCCGATCATACCATTTTATGTGTTCATGTTCATCTTGCTGCATTGAAACATAGGACTCGCTCTTTTCTTCAATTTCTTTATTCTTTTGAATTTGAGCCAGTAACCAACTGCGTGAAATTACAGCATGCGCCTTTAATAATTCCAATGAAGATGTTGCACTCATTTCTGATGAAATAACGCTCAACAAGTAATCTTCTAGTGGGAGAATATTTATAGCACTGATTTTTTTATCTTCGATCAACAACTTTAAACTGCCTTTAAAAGTCTGATCCTCTTTTCTCTCCCAATGAAAATTGATACCAATAGTCACCCCATGTAATGTGAATGTACCTTCCGCCTTATTTAATGGTTTAAGTTCTGTGCCTGAATTTATGCTATGCTCACCACTTCCATTTTTGAGTAACAAGCCATTTCCCTTCATTTGAACAATGCAACGACCATTCAATATGCTTCCTGAAGGCAAAGTATATTCTTCGTTTAATGAAAATTCTATTGCCTTTTCAAACTGAATGCCTATTTGTATATATGGTGATTGAACCATCATGATTAAGTTAAATTACATTTGAAACTTCGCTTATTATTTGAGCACACTCTTTCTCACTCAGGCAAACTTCGTTTAAAATACTTTCTATTTCCAGATCAGTAATTTTATCAAAATCTTCCTTACGCGGCATAATAAAAACACCACCCATATCAACAGATGCTGGACTAATAAGCAACTGCTCATTTCCTTCCTTGAAATAGCAACTTGGGCGATGTTTCATACGCGGAAATATATGAACCACCCATTTCTCTCCTTTGGAATAAGCCAAAATATTTAACATCGGCTCCAAGGCTTCGGAACTTCGCTTAAGCAAGCTATCATAAATTAAATCGAAAACCTTTTGAAGCGCACTCTCAGAACTTGATTCCAAACTGATTAGTCCTCTGTTATAAGCCTCCCAATTATAAATATTAACGCCTTCAACATCTTTCTGCAAATGTGTAAATTCTTTATTCTCAAAATCCACTTCAAGGGGCAACAAACCTTTATTTCCTGCTTGAAAATGAAAATGGTCGGGTGCTGAAGCGCCACATTTAGGACCATTATAGAAAATGGTATAATCTGGCAGGGACTTTGCCAAGGAAAGCATCGAAGAGAAATAAGGCTTAATCTCTTGATTGGAGTGCTTGTTTAAAGGAACGGTAAGGTGCTTTTGAAAAATCGGAAAAGGATTGACCAATATGGTGTAGTCTTCTAAAAATCCTACCCCGCTTTGCTCCTTAGGTCTATTCTCACTACATAAAAAACAAGCTCGCTCCGCAATTGACTTTACATCTACCTTAGCAGCTGAAGACCGAATACGCTCAGGATTGAACTGCACCTTAATTTCAGCTCCTCCCGACAAGTGAACCATTTTAGTCTGAATTTTATTTAACCCAGAATAGTTGGTAGCAGCAAGTGGCCAATTTTGCAATTGCTCTAAAAATAAGTTTTCTACTTGTTCTTGGAGTTTCATTATTAATAAATTTCGAATTGATTATACCAATTGGCCAGCTGACACATATTGGATTCTCGCCTTTAACTCAATGGTTCGAATTTTATCCTTATAGAAATTATGCGCATTCATCTTAAGCACATCCAACGAAGCATCAGAGTTATCGTCCCAACGACGACACAAATAAAGTGGGTCATAGATGCGACCAATTTGGTAATGACGACTTATATTCAATCCCAATGCATAATCTTCGCCATAACTAGTATTGGGCACTTTAACATCTCGCAACACCGGCGTGTAGAAAGCTCGTGGTGCACCAAGGCCATTTATACGTAAGGCATTATTCCTTCCATTATCTGGCGTCCATTCGCGATGATCAATTAATCCTGGTGGAATTTCTTCCAGTTTAAAATTAACCATCTGATAACTTCCAACTACCATTGCACAGTTCTGCCCATAAAAGGCGCTTACTACTTTTTCTATAACTTGATCATCTATATACAGGTCATCACTATCCAACTGAATGGCAAATTTACCGCAACGTTCATCGGCCACCGCGTAATTCCAGCATCCACCAATGCCCAAATCATTGCTATCGGGAACAATGTGAATCAATCGTTCGTCAGATGCAAACGAGCGAATTATTTCAGGGGTACGATCAGTGGAGTGATTATCAACAACAATCAAGTTAAAAGCAAACTTCGTTTTTTGTTTTAACACTGATTCAATGGCATCGGCAATTGTTTTTTCGCGATTGCGCACAGGTATGATCACAGAAGCCTCTACTGGAAAATTAGATACATCGAACTGAATAGCCTTAAATTTTGGTTCCAAATAAGCACCAATTATTTTGAGGTGTGCGGTGCAAGCCTTTTCCATTTCAATTTGACGAGATCGGTTTTGAGGATCAACGTAGTCAAATATTTTCTCACCTGACTTTCGTGTGTCTAATTCCAACTCGGTATACAATAATTCAGGTAAATGAATCAGTTCTTTTTTTTGTGACACACGTAATCGCAAATCGTATAATCCTGCAAAGGTAAAGTCCTCAGACATTGCTATGACAGCATCTTTCAAATCATTAGCATTGAAAAGCATTAAAGATCCAAAATTAAAATCATCGCGCAAACTGCCTTCCTGATAATCGATTAGTGGGTGCGCCTTCAAAGCACCTTCCTTTTGTTCGTAGTAGTCGGCGTAAACCATACCAGCATTGCAATCCTCACAGGTGCGCACCATGCGTTCCAAGGCATATTGCCCAAGATTTAAAGCAACATCTTTAGTATAAATAAATACATATGGCGAATCTATTTCCTTAATTAAATGCTTCCATGTTTGGCTTGCTTCAATAGAAGCATTGCTTACAATAACACGAGCGTCACTTAACTCAACTTCTTCTTTAGCTACAACTATTACATCAACTTCTTTCAGCTCTGCTTTAAAAGATTTAATACTAAGTTCTAGTTCTTCCAGCGCAGCCATTGGCAAAACACATGTTATTTTCTTACTCATCTTCATCATTATTTCGTCCAACTTCTAAGTTATAGTCTTCATTCAATAAACAAGCCACAATCTGCCTCATTAATTCACGGCGTTGCTTTACATCAATAATGGTTTCGAAAGGAAAACCTAGCGTTAAGCTACAATGCTTCCCTTTATATAAAACACCAGCACTACTGTTATTCTCTCCATATCGAAAAGCCGTAATCCCTCCTTCAACAGGCTCAATAGCATCAGGCGCCTCTACTTTGTAAATATTAGGATTGTAGTGTGTATTAAATTTAAATTCCGTTTGAAAATCACCTTTGGCATAATCTGTTGAATATACTCCACCAGTTCTAACCGCATGATTTGTTCGCCATTTAAAATGCAAATAATCGGCTGTAAATTGGATAGCTACGGAATCCATATTTTCAACCATATCGCTTCCAACATGAGCACCACTCATTATCAATGGAATTCTATTTTCGCAAGCATGCTTGAGTTTACTCATGAATTCTGGTGTATAAATCTTAAAACCCACCTTATCCTCATCCTTATACCCCTGAGTCGTTTTCTCCTCCCCCAATACAATATCAATCGCTTTATAAACACTTAAGGTAGTCTTCGTTTGATTAAACACTTCATCACTCATGGAAACAAACGAATACCCCGCTGCCATAAGAGCATCACCATGAATTGCAGTAAAATCGAAAGTATTTCCGGGTATAATTTTGCCTTCCTGATCGCCATAACTTGCTCCCCAACCCGGACTGTCATCGTCTAACCATGGCGAATTTCGATCAAAGTCATATTGTTGACCTGTAAAGCCAAAATTAAACTTATCAGCAACACCTTCATCCTTCCAAGAAGCAAGGCCTGCCATTTCTTTTGCATCAATTTTAGCTGGTCCAGCAACTCGATCAAAGGCATTAACAACCAAAACAAATTCGTCAACTTTCTCGCCGATTCCCATGGATAAAATCTCACTTGGAAAACTTTCACCTCCATCATTTAAAGCAGACACTTTAAAACTTACTATTTCTCCTTGCTCAGGCTGAGAAAAACGATAAAAACTATCGCTTACAACAGTTCCATTATCAAAACCATTATTACCTATGCGTTTATAAACCTTATACCTGGTCGCTCTTGCTGATGGTTCCAAACTATCAACGACTGCGTGCCAACTTAATACAAATTCATTTTCATGCTTTTCAATGGCCATATGATCAACAGGTAGCGGTTGGACTACATACGAACGAGCTTCCTGAAACGCTTGAAATTTCAATATGCCTTTATAAATGGAACGGCTTACGGCAAATCGAAAACGAGGATCGAGTCCATAACGCATATCAGCCAAATTTTGATGCGACAATAGTTCTAGCAGCATGGTTGGTACATCTGGACGCCAAGCCTCGGAATACTGTTTATCCCACATGGCACGGCGCGTCCAATTCTCATTAAATAAATGCCTTATATCATTCACAATTTCACTTTGAACAACATCACATAAATCGCGATTGGCTAATTTCGATTGACCGTTTGAAAACACCCCACCATCACGAACGGAACTATAAATCCCCAAAGTGCCAATTATAGAATCGTTGGGAGTAACTCCTGCATCGGTATGAAAAGCAAATGCTAAATCAATTGGAATGTTGAGCCCATCTTTTAAATAGTTCACCCATTCCCCTCGCGATTGATAATCATCATTATAATCGTTTTTTTCTTCATTTAGGCTGTATACCAAACTATCAGGCATGCCTGCATATTGCATCCAATAACGGGCAGCCTCCATATACCTCGGTCGTTTTGATGTCTTCCAGGAATAATCATCGGGGCTCACCTCAATATCATTGGAAACAGCATTTGTTCCTGCGAGCGACCATTCGTTGGCCTTTAGTTTATCCGAAGGTCTGCGAGCTACATTACCCATACCTCCACCAAAACGAATTGCATCAAGCGAAACCTGATCCATACCAAACACCTCAACACTACCTTGTAAGGAATCTATTCCTTTATTAAAACTGTAAGTTCCAAGATAAACCCATGTTCCGCCGCCCATGGTTTGATCAACAATATAAGAAGTACTTCCCCCCGTATGATTAACCTTGTATTCGACTGCATCGCTATTTTCTTCGCTTTGATGATAAGAGACATAAACGGCATATTCACCACTAACAGGGAATTCTGGCAAATAACTTGCAACTATCTGTTCTTCATCGAGCCTAAGCGTTTGTGAATTGCCTATCTTAAAAGGATTATCACCAGAGAATAAAGTATCTCGCCAAGCAAATCCTTCTTTTGGTATCGGCTCATTATTCGAATGCAAATAAAATTCAGAATTACCTGTACATCCATCGTTATCAACGATAACTTCGTGCTTTTGAAAATCACGTTCGCGCGGCAGAAACACATTGGCACCAGCATTTTCAAGCATTGGCACCAGGTAGGGCAGCACATAAGTCATTGGGAAGATATCTTCAACTGTTCCATACAAACGTGCGCGTTGCCATTCCCATCGATCCAATTTCGATTCGTAATACCAACCATGACTGTGCCACAAGGCAAGATGATTTGAACTTAAACCTTTGGAATATTTGTTGTCATCAACACGCTGTACCAAATTACCTGCTTTTACCTTAGGTGGTAAGGTACGTTTTCCGCATATAGCTAATGAATCCCTGTAAATATTTGGAACCAATTCGGAATACTCATAAGCTCCGGTATAGACATTAAGCGTATAATCTTTAAATTTCTTCCGAAGTTTAGTTTTTAATGATGCGCTTAAAACGTCAATTGATGTTTCACGAACGGGCATATAAGCTAAATTTTCGGAGAAATAAACATCAATCTCTTTTATACTCTCCTCTACTTTTATTGAATCAATACTAACCTTGCCAAGGTGTTCCCACTCATAAAAAACATTCTGCCAATTCTCAAGCCTCTTATTAGCTTTTTTGTTCAGATTAAGCGATCTTAAAGATTGACCAACTATAACGGTTGAGCCCCAAAAGATCAGCAAACAAAATGCAATTAGTCCACGATGATTTTTATTCATAACATACAATTACTATAGCTCATGTTTTAATCAAATGTAAAAACATTTTAGCACAATTTTATTTCTAATACATTTGTATTTGAGTTAAATCCAACACAACACTTTAAATCATTGACAATGAAACTTATTGCAGACAGCGGATCAACAAAAACAGATTGGATACTTATCAACGACTCAAACCAAGTTATATATAAGACTTCAACCAAAGGCATAAACCCATTTTACCAAACTTCATCAGAGATTTTAAAAAGCTTAGAATCTCAATTTGACAATGCTTTTTCAAGACCTAATGAAATCCATTTTTACGGAGCTGGATGTGCAAACAAAGAAAAAAACGCCATTGTTGAATCTGCCTTAAAAGAATTCTTCCAAATAAATAATATTACTGTAGAGAGCGATTTATTGGGAAGTGCCAGAGCCTTATGCCAAAATAAACAGGGAATTGCTTGCATACTGGGTACTGGTTCAAATTCTTGCTTTTACAATGGTAAAGATATTACAGAAAACATTTCACCCTTGGGGTATATATTAGGCGATGAAGGCAGCGGAGCCGTATTGGGGAAACTGTTTATTGCTGATTTATTAAAGAATCAGTTACCATCGAAGATAGTCGACGCTTTTTACCAGTATTACAATATCAATCCTTCCGAAATAGTAAATGCCATCTATAAAGAACCTTTCCCAAATCGATATTTAGCTCAATTTTCTAAATTCATATTAGAAAATATTAATAGCCCTGAACTGGAAACCTTGGTGTTAAACAACTTTCGAAATTTCATAAGGCGAAATATCTTACAATATAGTAAGTGCAAACAATTGCCAATACATTTTATTGGTAGCATTGCTTTTTATTTTAAGAACCAACTACTAACTGTACTTGATGAGTTTAAGTTAACTACAGGTACTATAATTCAGTCACCGATGCAAGGATTAATAAAGTTTCACAGCTAAACAAGGAATTATGCCGGACAATAAAAAAACAAACATAACTGAAGCATCATCTAATTTCGAAAACCTGGAAAAGATGAGTGTCGAAGAGCTCATTAAAGGCATTAATCAAGAAGATGCAAAAGTTCATCTTGCCGTAAAACAGACTTTACCACAAATACAAAAGTTAGTAGAACAGATTGTAGTTAGAATGAAGGAAGGTGGTCGTGTGTTCTATTTGGGTGCCGGAACAAGTGGCCGTCTTGGCGTTTTAGATGCTTCGGAGCTTCCTCCCACCTTTGGTGTATCAGCCGACATGGTAATTGGCTTAATAGCTGGTGGAGATATTGCTTTACGCAAGGCTGTTGAAGCAGCTGAAGATGATCCGAATAAAGCTTGGCAAGAATTACAAAAATATGATGTTGGCACAAAAGACACAGTGATAGGTATTGCCGCTTCGGGAACCACACCATATGTGATAGGTGGTTTGAAGCATGCCCGTAAAAATGGTTTATTAACCGGATGTATCACGTGCAACCCTAACAGTAAAATAGCCCAGGCATGTGAAATTCCCATTGAAGCCATTGTTGGTCCTGAATTTGTTACCGGAAGTACGCGTCTAAAATCTGGAACTGCTCAAAAAATGATACTCAACATGATAACCACAACTATCATGATAAAGCTGGGCCGGGTTAAGGGAAATAAAATGGTAAATATGCAATTAACCAACAATAAATTAGTGGATAGAGGTACGCGTATGATTATGGAAGAAATTGGGATTTCCTACGAAGCTGCTAATGCATTATTGCTAGAACATGGTTCAGTAAAAAAAGCAGTAGATTATTATATAAATCAATAATACAAAAAAGGGTGTCCAAAAACTCTGAAAGCATCCGTTCACTGAGCGAAGTCGAAGTGATTATTAGTTGATAATCAGCATTAATAAAATTTCATCTCGACTACGCTCGATGAACGAGCTTACTTTTTGGACATCCTCCATTTCTAAGAAAATATTTTGATTTACTCTTGTTCTGCTAAGAAACGTTCAGCATCGATGGCTGCCATACAACCCGATCCAGCTGCTGTTACAGCTTGACGGTATTGATCATCCTGAACATCGCCACAAGCAAATACACCTTCAACATTGGTTTTCGCTGTACCAGGAATGGTTTTGATATAACCCACTTCATTAGTATCGATGTAATCTGCAAAAATGTCAGAGTTTGGCTTGTGACCAATTCCTAAGAAGAAACCATCAATGGCGATTTTCACTTCTTCCTCTTCAGGAGTTCCCTGGTTTTTCACCAAGGTAGCACCTTCAACAACACCATCACCAAATAATCCTTTGGTTTGATGCTTCCACAGAATCTCAATATTCTCAGCCTTTTCAGCCCTTGCTTGCATTACTTTCGAAGCACGGAATACATCGCGTCGTACAATCAAGTATACCTTTTTACATAAACCAGCAAGGTACAAGGCCTCTTCAAGTGCGGTATCGCCACCACCTACAACGGCAACATCTTTACCTCGGTAAAAGAAACCATCACAAGTTGCACAAGCCGAAACACCCGATCCTGCATATTTGGTTTCATCTTCTAATCCCAAATATTTTGCTGTAGCTCCAGTAGCAATAATCAAAGCTTCTGCTTCCATCTCTTTCGTACCATCAATGGTCACCTTAAAAGGACGTTGTGACAAATCAACCGCAGTAGCCATACCGAAACGAACATCTGTTCCAAAGCGTACTGCCTGCTTCTTAACATCTTCCATCATTTCAGGACCAGTAACACCATCAGAATAACCCGGAAAGTTTTCAACCTCTGTTGTTGTTGTTAACTGTCCACCTGGTTGCATTCCTTCGTACATTACCGGGCTCAGATTAGCTCGTGCTGCGTAAATTGCTGCGGTATACCCTGCAGGTCCAGAACCTACAATAAGAACTTTAACTTTTTCTACTTCACTCATATCTTTGTTTTCTTTATTTGGAGTATTTAAATTCTCCATTTTCCCAAATAGAGCCATAATATCTATATATTAATATTTATAAATAAGTTGCAAACTTACGAATTTTGGCTATTCCTATCAAAATATATGCCGTCATTAAAAACATGATTCTTTTCGTGACAAAACTGACAAATCAACTTAGCAACTGACAATTTACCAATTAAATAGAAACGTCATTTATGGAGAACAATCGAATCGGAATCAAAAGTCAATCCAGACACTAGCCCTAAACCACCCTGCACATTATTATGAACACGCACCGGATCAAAAATTGGTAAGCCTTCATAAAAACCCTCATATCCGGCCGATAATATCTTGGTTCTAAAATAAGAATAATAATCGTTTGTGTGGTGATAGAGATAAGTTGTTATTTTTATTTTGTCCTCGTAATAATCGAAAAACATATAATCAACAGGTAAATTATAAGTTAGTTCATAGGAATGGCCATTTATTAACTGATCGGTGAATAATCCCTGAAAATCGAGTCCTTGTAACAAACTTCCTCCTTGATCGCGCTGTAGGAAAATTGGGTCATCTTTCATAAATTCAACAACAGCATAGGTATAATAAAGATCACCTCCCTTAACTCCCCATCCTTCCCGAACCACATATAATTGGTAATAATTATTCTCATCAGCCGGATCGGTAAAGGATAGGCGCGTCTTAAGAAATGCCTCACTCCCACCATCATCTATTGGCGTATTAATTCGAGTTGTATCCATTGATTCTACATCAATGATTTCAGGCAAAAATGATTCAACTTTAACGGTATCTCCATCACGCTCGTAAGCTTCAATCCGAACTTTATCTCCCGGTTTAAAAATGAATTCTTTCCAAGTACTCCAAACCGTATCGGATGGCAGGATATAAGTACCTTGATTATTATCATTAATGGAAATTCGGAATCGGCCATTCTCGATTTGCTTATAATCTGGCAAGGCCAATATGCTCTGACTTTTACTAAAATGGAGATTCAAAGCACTATCAGGATAGATAAAAGCATACATCACCATCTGATCTTCCTGTGAATTAAGCTCAATTTCAATATCCTTCTCACAAGCCGAAGCAAGCAATAAAAAAAAGATAACGAATATGCCAAAATATGCTCGCATTTTAAATCAATTTAAAATCTAACAGTTAAACGCAAATAGGGTATTGGAAACGGAAACAAACTAAACTGTTTTAACGAACGCTGTAATTCTCCAGTCTGTTCATTTTCTGAATCTGCAAAGTACAAAAAGAAAGGATTCTGTCGCCCATATAAATTCATTACACCCAGACTCCAAGTTCTACTTCCATAGGATTTCACTTTATTAAAATTAAAACCAACATCTAAACGATGAAAATTGGGCATTCGATATCCATTTCGCTCACTAATAAACTGATTAAAACCCGAGTTAACAGGTGCCTGACCAGTTGGTAAATCGGGCGCATAATACTTTGTTTCGGGCAAAGTGATTGGGCTTCCAGTTCCAAAAGTCCAAGTTAAACCCATATCTACCTTCTTTGAAAATTTATAATTACCAAAAATGGATAAATCATGAGTTCGATCAAAATCCGCAGCAAATTCCCTTCCTCCATTTAATCCCTCAAATTGATTAGTCGTTTTAGAATACGTGTAACCAATCCATCCTGATAATTTTCCAGTTTTTTTATGCAATAGAATTTCCACACCTCTAGACAAACCTTCTCCACTGGTTAACTTATCTTCCCAATCAGATGCAAAATCAAAGTAACCAGCCGCTTCTTTATAAGCTAAAATATCATGAAAGCGTTTATAATATCCCTCAATAGCAAGACTAAATCCACGATTAAACTCATATTCTAAGCCAAGGGCGCCTTGCGATGCCCGCATGGGCTTAATATTATCAGAAACAGGCAACCACAGATCGGTTGGCATGGCGACTGATGCCGTTCTCAACAGGTGCATATATTGTGTCATATGACTATAGGCGGCTTTTATTGAGAAATTATCGTTTATGAGATACAATCCGGACAAACGTGGTTCGGCCGACCAATAATACTGATTTTCGGTTCGAAATAATGAAAAGTGTGCCCCAATATTCAGCTTTAATTTATCAGACAATTTAAAATCATCCTCAATGTATGTTCGTAATTCAGGCCTAAACACATCCTTACCTCCAAAAGCTGTATCGATGGGAGTTCCACCAGAAATCTCTTGCACTAATAAGTCTACCCCGGGATAAAAGGTATGCATGGTTAAGTTGGCTCCAAAACGTAAGTAATGCTTTGGTGATGGAAAATAATCAAAATCAGCTTTCACACTGAAATCGCGAATTCCACTGTAATAGTTCTGTGTCCCAATGCTCCAATTTCCATCCGTTTGATAATTCAATCTTTGTTGGATGAAAAAGCGGTAATCGCTATAGGTTAGTGTCAGGTTTGAAAACATCCTATCACCATATATGTGATTCCAACGCGTAGAAGCAACGTAATTCTTCCAGCCCACATCACTGTTATCATGCGTTGTTACAAATTGAGTTTCACTACTCTCATCCGGAGGTGTAACAGATACCTTTTGTTCATTGTACTGCAAGCCATATTGATCTTTACCAGCGTATGCACTAAAAAACAATCGATCGCGCTTCGACAGTTTATAATTGAACTTTGCATTAAAATCGTAGAAATAATAACGGCTCTTCTCTACAGCGCTGTATTGTAATAATCCAGTAAACAAATCGAAATAGGTACGACGAAAAGAAACCGAATAGGACGATTTATCTTTTACCAAAGGGCCTTCAACAGATAAGCGACTTGACAGCAGGCCAACACTTGCCACACCTTTATGTTCGGTCATATTGCCATCATTTAATCGGATATCGACAACAGATGACAAACGCCCGCCGTATCGAGCAGGAAAACCTCCTTTGATAACTGAAACATGATTAATTGCATCAGCATTGAAGATGGAAAAGAACCCTAGTAAATGGCCAACATTATACACTGGAACATCATCCATTAGAACCAAATTCTGATCCGGCCCCCCGCCTCTAACATACATTTCACTCAGGCCCTCACCACCACTTTGAATGCCTGGCAACAGCTGTATGCTTTTGACGATATCTACTTCGCCTAAAAAAACAGGTACATTCTTAATTTGCTCTATAGGCACATCGATGGTTCCTGTTCGTGTACTTTGCAATCGTCCAGGCACGCGTGAACCCACCACATCAATTTGCCCCAGCTCTGACTCTGTCTTAAGGTAAAAATTGATGGTTGTATCACCCCGTAAATTAAGAAGTAAATGTTCATCTTTAAAACCAACATATGAACACTGTAGCCTTATCAAACCTGCGGGAAGCGTTAGGCTATAAAACCCAAAATTATTGCTTACGGTACCAAGGAGCTGATCAGGTTCATAAATATTAGCTTGAATCAATGATTCCTTGGATTCAGAGTCACGAATAAAACCACGAATTATAAACTTACCTGCTTCAGCAGAATAGGGCTCTATAATAATCTTAGGTCCCTTAACGATAAAATTTGAAGGACACGAAATAAACAATTCATTAAGTATTTCGCGAATCGAACCAGAGTTTTTACTTAGGGTGATGCTTTCGCTAAAGCACAATTTATTGCTATAGCTAAAAACCACCTCACCTTGTTTTTCTATCTGCGAAAGGAAATAGGCAGTCGAAGCCGTCTTTTGTTTAAAACTTACCGTCTTATACAAAACACTTTGCCCACTTATTTGACTAGGAATCAAAAAAATGAGCAACAAAAAAAATATATTCTTAAAAGTAGTTTTCGAACTTCGGAACATGTAACATCTAAATCGTCCCCGAATTTAATCAGAGATGATCAATTTGTTACCATCCAAGCTAAACTTTTTATCGAAGTGAATACGTAATTCAACCATTACATCTTCCAAAGATGGACTTTCAAACTTCGAAGTCATAGTAGTTTCAGAAATGTTTGTATTATTCTCGATAGCTTCAACTTCAGGGAAATAATCAAGAATGGTTTCCATTACTTCTGCTAATGGTGCTTTTGTAAAATTAATTTCTCCAGTTCTCCAAGCCATTATATTGGAAGAAATATTGTTTTTTCTAGAAATAACACCATCAATACAAATTGCAGATTCTCCTTTAACTAATTCAAGCTCATTATTCGTTGTTGAAAATAAAACTTTGCCCTCGGTAACTAATAATAAAACATCACCAGTCTTTTCATTTTCTTCAAGGTTAAACTCTGTTCCTAGAACTTTAACCTGAGCATCTCCAACATTTACAACGAAAGGTTTTGAAGGGTTTTTTGCGACTTTAAAATAAGCTTCACCCTTAAGTTTCAATAAGCGCTCCTGTCCCTTAAAACTTTTTTGAAAAACTAACTTACTATTTGCATTAATTGCAACAGTAGAGTTATCTGGCAGTTCATTTTCAATCATCTCAGTAGATGATGAAAAAGCCACCCACTTACCAAATCCAGGTGTTGTTTGATATAGAACTATCGCTACGGAGATGGCCATAAATGGGATCATGATGGCAGCTATCTTACGAAGTGACAATAAACTTTGTGATACTGTATTTATACTATGTTTCTGGAAACCTACTTTATTGGCGAACTTCTTGTAATCAAGTTCTACATCAATAGCATCAAATGCAGCAATATCTTCAGAACCCTGCCAAATCTTTTGCATGTCCTCAAAATACTTTGCATTTTCAGTCGACTCTTGTATCCAAGCCTCCAAACATTCTTGTTCATTCGGCTCTAATACAGAAGAAAATCTTCTGACTATCAATTCATCAATATCGTTCCAGTCTCTATCCATACGCTTAATGAAACTCCACCATACCAAATAAATTGGTATCTTCTGTTTCTACCTTTTCTGTCTTATCAACAAGCACTTCTTCTTTTACTTGCTCCTTAACACTTTCTTCCGCTTTTATTTTTCCATTCTCCTCATCTACAGGAGATAAAAACTCCGCTAATACTTGAAAAATAAATTCCATTATAATTAGATTAGGTTTAATATTCCAATGTTTCGATAATAAGACAACCTAACTTATCATCACACGTACTTAATTTCAATATTTTTTCACCAATACTTTAAAACAATTATTAACCAAGCTATTACATCCAAGTATCCAGCCAAATTCTTGCGCAGAATTTTTAGCGCTTTACTTATTTGTGTTTCCACAGTTCGCTTCGATAGATCAAGTTCATCCGCTATTTCCTGATTAGTTATTCCTTCGAACCTACTTTTTTCAAATATCCTTCTACACTGTTCTGGTAAAGTCTTTACTATGCTATGAATTTTATATTCAAGTTCGGTTTGCTGTAACTTATCTTCAACATAAGCTTCTTCATTCTTCTTATCAAGATACATGCTCGCATGGTGGTCGCGTCGTATTTGACTATGTTTTAATTGATTTAAGCACCTATTACGAACAGACTGATAGAGGTGAGCTTTTAGGGAAGTATGAATTTTTATTTCTTTTCTTTTTTCATAGAATGACACAAAAACATCCTGCACCAATTCACGAGACAAATCATCATCAATAACCACTTTACGAGCAAATACAACCAGCTGGGCATAAAACTTTAAAAAGAGTTGTTCATAGGCAGATTCATCACCTGCTTTGATTCCTTCTATGATCCAACTATCATCTTGTACTTTCTGCATTAAGGATGCTTAATAAGGTTGATTGCTCAGTAAAAATATAAATTACTATTAACTTTACATTAAATTCGCTTGGCTTTTGTAAATTTTAACTTTAATCGTCATTCTAATTGAGTGCGGCTTATTAATAATTGACATTTTAATTATATTTGTTTTCAGAATAAATAACGGGATGTGGCGCAGCTCGGTTAGCGCACTGGTCTGGGGGACCAGGGGTCGCAGGTTCAAATCCTGTCATCCCGACGAATAGTTTAAAGAATACCTATTTTTCATAACTATCAGCACTTTTCTTCTATTCAAAAAGTATTCTTAATGATAAGAACAACAAGACCTTGTTTTTTCTCCAAAAGATGTACATCGTATCACTGGAATAGTAAAAACAAGAATGGTTTATTAATTACTTCATCTACTATTGCTTGAGCAGGTTGAAAGCACATCACTCTGTTATAAATAAATTTATCAAAACTTTGCAATAAATCATATCGATAAACCGACAAGCAAACGCTAATAAATAATTACATTAGCAATTCCTTAAAAATAGAAGCACTATTTTAGACTATTTAAGCTCAATTATTACAACCTAAACTAAACACATGAGAATCTTCAATCTTATAATGCTAACCATCATCCTAATTGCTTGTTCAAAAGACGACACCACTGAGCATAACCTAAACCTAAATAGCCAAGAACTTGTAACTGGAATTAGAATCCTTGATGAAACAGGTCAAACAATGATTCATTATGGAAATCCATGTGATAAAACCAGAATACCAGAACTAGACATCTCTACAGCATTTTACCCGAATCCAACTTCGGATTATTTGCTCATACATAGCTCTGCAAACATAACAGGAGTTTGGCTGATAAAGGGGCAAATATCTAAACAATTCACGAATACTGATTTTACCAACTACTATTCGAATAACTCAATTGACACGACCGGAATGAGCGAGCTAAACATTTTAGCTAATAGTGCTTTCAATGAAATAATTGACGTATCTATGTTTAGTGGCTACCACAAAATTATTATGGAAATAAATGATACCGAATTGGTTTGGTCTACATTATACTTTAGTCGTGATGCTAATGTCTTTGATATGATTGAAGCAGAATGGAAATAATACCTCCTTCTGTTCTAGTATCGAATATCAGCGCACCTATTTGCTGTTAAGTTCAAACCTTTATACCTAAATAACAGGCAAATATGAAAAATTAAAATAGTATGATAGTTATACAAAACACACAGTGTAGCCTTCGCCGGAAATTGGACAATTTATAATTTAGACAAATTGTTAATATTAATCCTCTACTCAGCTTTACAACTAGTTATTCAGTACCTTTTCTAACTTTGTAAACTAACAATAAATTTAAGATTGAATGTTAGAAATCATCTATCAGGACGAATATTTTGTAGCTATTAACAAACCCCATGGTTTGTTGGTGCATCGCAGCCCAATAGCAGCCGACGCAGAAGAATTTGCACTACAATTACTTCGCGACCAATTGCAACGTAAGGTATTCCCCATTCATCGACTGGACAGAAAAACATCAGGTATATTGCTGTTTGCACTAAGTAGTGAAGTTGCAGCCAAACTACAAGCCTGCCTGGAAGACGAGCTTACCCAGAAAATATACCTAGCCATCGTTCGAGGTCACTTCCCTGAAACTATTGATGTGGATTACCCACTTACCAATGATAGTGGCAAAACCCAGGAAGCATTTACTTCTTTTAGAAATCTCAAGCATACCGAGTTAGAAATACCCTTTGGGAAGTTCAACACCTCGCGATACTCTCTGATAGAAGCAAAGCCTAAAACAGGCCGGATGCACCAAATACGCAAACACCTCAACCATCTGCGCCATCCCATTATTGGTGATCGCCCGCATGGTTGCAACAAGCAAAATAAGCTTTTTAAAGAACGTTGGAACATGATGACCATGTTGCTTCATGCCAAGCAATTAAAAATTACGCACCCCATTAGTGGCGAAGACTTAGTGTTGAAAGCACCATTATTTTCAACTTTTGAAGAAATGATTGAAACACTGAAATTAAAAGTCACGTAGTAATAGCGTTAACTGAAAAGCTCACACAAGAAAACAATCCAATGCAAAAGCAACTACTCACTACACTGGTCGTTTTATTATTTAATGCCATCGTACCTTTCGCTCAAGAAGATGAATACCTAAAGGAGGTGATTTACGAATGTGATTTCGAAACAAATTGTATTGCAGTAAGTGAGGATAATAAAACCATGCTTATAGGCGGCGATAACAAAACCGTTACTCTATTGGATTTAACAACTAAAAAAGTGCTATTTGAAACCCTTGCCCATTATCAACCTGTTATTGAAGTGCATTTCTCGAAAAAGCACAATGGCTTTTACACGGTGGGCGACAAAAGCTTTAAGTTATGGATTGACAATGCTGATAAGCCAGAGAAAATATATAAGGGCAGTCATACTTCAATTACCGACTGGGACATGTCAGCCAACGAAGATTTTTTTGTAGGCGGATCGTACGAAAAGCGATTTCGATGTTGGAACGAAACAGAACTCGCTACTCCAGAAACAGTAACTACCACACACGAAAAAAGTGTTATATCCATAGCCTTAAGTAACAACAAAGAATTAATTGCAAGTGGCTCTTTAGACAACACAATCAAAATATGGTCGGCTGATTCACTGCAGCATATGCAGTCGATCGACGCTCACTCAAAACCAGTTTGCTGCCTCTACTTTGTTGATGACACATACCTGGTTTCCGCTTCTCATGATGGACTAGCATATCTTTGGAATATAAAAACAGGCGAACGTAAAGTCATATACGACGGACACACCAAAGCCATTAGCGACATTGACATTAGTCCAAATGGCAAATACTTACTTACCGCAGCCCACGACAATACTATAAATTTATATGCCATTGCTACTGGTGATCATATTCATCGCTACAAATACCACGAAGCAGCTGTACTAGATGTGAAATGGAGTGCCAAGGGAGACGAGTTTTACGCCTGCGACAAAAATGGAAAAATAGCCCTATGGTCATTATCTCCAAAGGTTTTTGTTGATTATTACTTTGGCTCTGAAATGGCCAAGGAAGTATATGGCAATACACTTTTTAAACCAAGAAAACAAGGTGAGTCAAAAACGGAATACAAAGCCAGACAAGCAAAGGCAGAAGCTTTTCAGGAAAAGCAAGTAGATGCTTATCATAAGAAATATTTAGACCTCTTGAAAACGCAAACCATAGAAGATTAGATTCTCATTTTCGGAACGGCATTTAGGGAGCGGCTCTCTTTAATAAATCCTAAACAAAGAGCCGCTCCTTTTAAACTTTTCTTCTCAGAACCGTTCTTGTCTCTAGGAATACGATAATTTTGCCCCTGGTCTTAATTAAAGCGAGCTTTCTTCATTATGGCAGTTCCAATAGTTTTTATTATTTTGCCCTAAGTCCAGACAACTTACGATATCACATTGACCAATATATTAATCGGTCATATAAGCTCCACATCTGTTTGTTTATAAACGATTAGGAATGTTACTATTTACAAGTCGAACAAACTAGCTGTTTTAATTGCTATATTATTACAAGAAAAATAACCTAGTCTGATTTTGACTGTAGATAACACAACAAAATGATGTACATCAGCCGAAGAGAGCGGTTTAGCGCAGCACACAAACTCTGGAACTATGAATTCTCAGATGAGAAAAACATAGAAATATACGACAAGTGTGCAAATGCTAATTTTCATGGACATAATTACGAATTGATAGTTACACTAAGGGGTGAAATAGATAAGTCGACAGGTTACGTGTTTGATCTCAAAAAATTGAGTGAAATTTTAAACCAGCGGGTAATCAATAAACTAGATCACAAGAACCTTAACCTGGATGTTGATTTTCTAAAAGACCTTATTCCTACTGCGGAAAATATAGCTTTCGCCATCTGGAACGAAATAGAAGCTGAGCTAAAAACAGCAAACTGCCAATTACATAAGATAAAGCTGATTGAAACAGAGAATAACTTTGTCGAATACTACGGTCAAATGCAATCCTAATCCAACAAAACATGCCAAACGAAAACATCCAACGACTTCCCGCTTACCTGAAACAATTTATAGTCGATCAGCATTACGAGAAATATACGGCTGTTGATCATGCGGTATGGCGCTACATCATGCGCCTAAACTATCAATTCCTGAAAGACACGGCGCACGAATCTTATTTAAAAGGATTAGTCGCAACTGGCATTAGCATCGAACGCATCCCCAAAGTAGAAGAAATGAACACCATTCTTTCAAAAATTGGTTGGGGAGCCGTCTGTGTTGATGGTTTTATTCCCCCTGCCGCATTTATGGAATTTCAGGCCTACAAAGTATTGGTGATTGCTGCCGACATGCGCCATATCGATCATATTGAATACACTCCGGCGCCCGACATAGTGCACGAAGCAGCTGGTCACGCACCAATTATTGTTGATCCTGCCTATGCTGAATACCTGCGTTTATTTGGCGAAATAGGAAGTAAGGCACTTTCGTCAAAGCGCGATTACGACTTGTACGAAGCGGTTCGCAAACTCTCAATCCTGAAAGAGAACCCAAATGCTACGGACGAAGATATTAAAGTGGCGGAACAAAAACTTGAACACATCTCAAACAATATGGGTAAAACTTCGGAGATGGCACGCTTACGTAATTTGCATTGGTGGACCGTGGAATATGGCTTAATTGATACACTTGATCAACCACAAATATATGGAGCTGGTCTGTTATCCTCCATTGGCGAAAGTGCGACATGCCTTACTTCAGCCGTTGAAAAAATCAATTACTCCATAGACACAGCTAATTACGACTTTGACATCACCAAGCAGCAACCTCATTTATTTGTGACCTCAGGCTTTTCGCACCTCATTCAAGTGCTGAACGAATTTGCCGATACCATGGCTTTTCGTAAGGGTGGATGTTCAAGTGTTCAAGCAGCCATTGATTCAAAGGCCTTATCCACTTGCCAGCTCGATAGCGGACTTCAAATTAGTGGTGTTTTTTCAAAAATGATTCAATCGGAAGACAAACAACTAATTTATATAAGTACCACTGGCCCCACTTTATTAGCCGAAAATAACAAGGTATTAATTGGCCATGGAAAAAGCGCACATCAAGATGGCTTTGGCACACCAATAGGTGCATTGGCCAGTTCAACACTAAATCTACATACAGCTAAGCTTGATGAATTAAAAGCCAATCAGATTGAAGTTGGGAAAGCCTGCACCTTAAACTTCGAAAGTGGTGTAAAGGTAGAGGGCAAACTGCAATACATCAGACAAAATAGCTTTGGTAAGAATTTATTAATGAGCTTTACTGACTGCACGGTTCGATATGCTGAGCAGGTATTATTTTTACCCGAATGGGGTATTTTTGATATGGCTATTGGCAATGAGGTTGTTTCTGTATTTTCGGGCGCAGCCGACAAGTCTGAGTTTGAAGAAATAATTCCAGTTTCGCAAACCAATACTGTAAGTCACAATTATAGTGATCAAAAATACATCAGGATGTTTCAAGAGCTTCGCGATTTTAGAGGTAACAACTCAGAGCACAAACTTGAGGAGTTAGTACAAAAGGTTAATTCAAAATATCCTGACGAATGGTTATTGTTATTGGAGTTGTATGAACTAGCCGTAGAAACGAACAATAATATCTCCGATCAGATTCATTCGGACTTATTAAAACTAAGCACAAACAAAAAGGAACTGAACAATCTAATCAAAAATGGCTTATCCTTGTTTAGATAAAAGAAATGATATAAATATCTTCTTATGAATATTGTAATAACAGGCGCTAGCCAGGGAATAGGATATGCTACAACATTAGCCCTTGCTGAAAGTGGAAAGCATCATATAATTGCCATAGCACGATCAAAAGATGGTTTGGCTAAACTTAAAGATCAATTACCAGATGATGGCCCATCAGAACTATCAACTATCTCATTTGATTTGGCGCAGAAAGACTACTCACGCCTAATAACAGACATTAACTCAACTTTTAATAGTGCAGTTGATGTACTTATTAATAATGCAGCTTACCTCATTAACAAACCATTTCTTGAATTAAGCGATGAAGATTGGCAGGCCATGTTTGAAGTCAATGTTTTTGCTGTTGCCCGATTATCAAGAGAACTCTTTCCATATTTTAACAAAAAAAGCAGCGCACACATTGTAAATATTGGATCAATGGGTGGTGTACAGGGCACCGAAAAGTTCCCGGGTTTATCAGCCTACAGCACCAGCAAAGGAGCCGTAAATACCTTGACAGAAGTGATGTCCAAGGAATTTGAAAATGATAACATTAAAGTGAATTGCATTAATCCCGGCGCTGTACAAACCGAAATGCTGACCCAAGCTTTTCCAGGTTATCAAGCCGATGTACAACCTCAAGACATAGCCCAATACATAGCCACATTTGCAACAAGTGGCCACATGGTAATGAATGGTCGCTTGCACGAAGTGAGTTCAAAGGGATGATACCATTAATTAAAAGTTTGGTAGATTATAGGCAGATGGCAGTAGTTTGATTCGTGATTGGATGAAGGCGCCTACCTAAACACATCTCCCTTTCTCATGCGGCTTTGCTGATTAATTCACTTACAACTTGAGCAGTCTTTACGAACTTTCCCTTTGGCGCTTCGCCCAAACCCGATCCCGATTATAGTTTTGTAAGTTTCGAATTCTTCAAAACAACAAAAACTTATTTCGGGACAAAAAAAGTCAAGGCTGCACCTGCTTCACTCACTAAACTACGGCTGTTTGACTGAAATCGTTTAAACTCGCTTCGCTCAAACAAAAACGATTTTAACCGTCAAACTAACCTTGTTTATTGGCTCATCAGCTGAGGCCCTTAAGCCACATCGCATTTAAGCATTAGCTAGTATTTATTTAGAACAAATGTGATTTACAACATTAAACCTTCAGAATTAACTCTTTGGTAGAGGGGAGTTTCGGCATGCTGCTTATGCCACTCCTCTTTTGAGTATAGATGTAATTTCAAATCAACTTTTGCCAACAAACCAACTTTAACACAGGCATCACGGTACTGTTGTTCTAATCCGTAATCTACCGCATTACTGGTAAATATGTATATATCAAACTCGTCCTCCTGACCTGGCGCAGATCCTTCAAGCAGTACCAACTCCGCGTAATGATCCAAAGCTTGTATATGTGCTTTTATAAAATCAACCAACTCTCCTATCTTTTCATTCATGTGCTATAGTTTGATTTTTATCGGTCACCCAATTGCTATCGGGATGGAACTCGCCAATTGCCATACTACTTTTGTGAAATTATTCACGTGGCTCGTTTCATGGGGTAAAAGTACAAACAAAGATTAACAATGGTTTGTTATCGGTATTACCTTCCCATCCAGCCGCCATCAACAATAACAATGCTTCCATTTAGATAGGCAGATGCATCTGAACAAAGAAAAACAACTGGTCCCGCAAAATCCTGTGGTTTACCCCAGCGTCCTGCCGGAATGCGGGATAAAATTTGCTCATTACGAAGTGAGTCCATACGTATAGGCTTAGTATTGTCAGTTTCTATATATCCAGGAGCAATAGCGTTTACATTCACACCGCTAGATGCCCACTCATTTGCAAATGCCTTAGTCAATTGACCAATGGCACCTTTGCTAGCAGCGTACCCGGGAACAGTAATACCACCTTGAAACGTCAATAAAGAAGCCGTAAAAATAATCTTTCCTGTACCGCGCTCAAGCATCTCCTTTCCAATTTCTCGTGTCAGAATAAATGGCGCATCTTGATTGACCTTAACAAGCTCATCCCACATTTCATCGGTATGATCAACTGCTGGAGCTCTCTGAATTGCACCTGCATTATTAACAAGGATATCAATAACAGGGTGCTTACATTTAACAGCTTTGATAAATTCATAAATAGCATCACGATCGCTAAAATCACAGGCGTAAGCACTAAACTTTCTTCCCACAGCTTCAACTGCTTTCGAAACTTGACTCCCACTTTTTTCCAATGAGGCACTCACCCCAATAATATCGGCGCCAGCTTCAGCCAAAGCAATTGACATAGCCATGCCAATACCTCTTTTGCAACCTGTTACTAAGGCAACTTTTCCTTTTAAGCTAAATAAATCTAATACGCTCATTATAGGTGATAATAATTATTGCTAAAAATTTGACTTCAAAAACGAATAAATAAAAATAGTAACAATATATTGCATTACTGTATAAATGCTTAAGAACATGGAACAAATAAAATCACTGAACGGAATGGTACAACACCTACTAAAACTAGGTGTAAATAAAAGAATTGCGGTTGCAGTAGCTGAAGATGACAATACCATCAAGTCATTATTTAAGGTTAAAAAATCACAAATCAAACATTACTTTTTTATCCAGCAACTTAATTAAGATTAGGTAGTAGATTTAACCTTCACTAGCACAAACAATCTTAAATATCAAAGACAGTTTTTACACTTGAAGAAATTATAAAAGTACTGTTAAAGCGGCTTACGATATCAATTTTAGACAATTTCTCTTGCACGAATATGCTATATGCATTCATATCCTTTACCATCAATTTTATCAAGGCATCATAATTACCCGATGTATAATAAAACTCCATCACTTCAGTAAGAACCATCACCTCATTCTTAAATTTTTCAACTGCATCACGCGAGTGGTTTTCCATAGATAATGAAATAAAAACCACCATACTCCTATCTAATACCTCCGGTTCTAATAAGGCGACATAACCTTTAATAATACCGCGCTTTTCCAACTTCTTAATACGCTCATAAACTGGCGTATTACTTAAATAAAGTTTCTTTGACAATTCCTTAATTGTTATCCTGCAATCTTGCTGAAGAAGTCTTAATAATTTGCGGTCGGTCTGATCTAAATTTTTCATAACAAGAAAATTTATCTATTAGAACAATTAACAAATGCAAATTATAGAATAGCATACTATTCTCATAGTTTTAACCCAGTAATGTTTTCTGTTTTAATGTAATCTTACAGATTTATATTTCGCCTTAAAATATATTTGTAGAAAATTATATCAACAACAAACATTCATCATGAATAACGAAATCGTAATTGTTATTAATCCCGGATCAACATCAACCAAAATTGCTATTTATAATCGCAAGACAAAGTTGGGTTCCAAAACAATTGGGCACTACCAATCAGATTTAGACCAGTTCGAACGAATTGGTGATCAACTAGAATACCGATTTGAAATAATTCGCGACACCGTAAATTCATTTTTCGAAAACAACACCTATAAAGTTGTTGGTGTAGTAGGCCGTGGCGGAATAGTCAAACCACTTTCTGGGGGCACATATAAGATTAACTCCGAATTCTTATACGATGCTGCCAATGGCACATACGGCGATCATGCTTCAAATTTAGGAAGCCTTTTGGCCGATCGATTAAAAGATGAGTTCGGATTAAAAGACAGCTACACCGTCGATCCTGTTTCTTCCTCAAACATATCCCCAATAGCTGAAATATCTGGCGTACCAGGGATAAAGCGCAATGGAAGAGGACATCCCTTAAATATGAAAATGACGGCTCGAAAGGTTGCCCTAATGCAAAATATTCCGTTTGAAAAGACCAACTATGTCGTTGCCCATTTAGGTGGTGGAATATCAATTGCACATATTCAAGGTGGTAAAATAGTGGATATAAACGATGCTTTACTAGGCATGGGACCTTTCTCTCCTAATCGAGCAGGCGCCATTCCGTTAAGAGGTATCATGAAACTATGCACAGAAATGACTTACGATGAAGTTGCTAATCTTTTATCTAAAAACAGTGGACTTAAAGGTTATTTAGGGAAAGAAGATTTACGTGATGTCATCCAACTTGTCGAATCTGGTCACGAAAATGCCACCTTGATTTACAACGCTTTTGTTTATCAAATATCTAAAGAAATAGGTGCCTATTTTGCCGCAACAAAAGGTCAGGCGCAGGCGATAATTGCAACAGGTGGAATTGCCTTTAACGAAAAATTCATCACTGATCTGAAGAGCTATGTTGGTTGCCTGACCGAATTCCATGTTTACCCCGGCGAGAATGAAATGGAAGCACTAGCAGAAGGTGCATTCAGAGTGATTGATAAAGTTGAAATTGCACAAACATATTAATTGTAATCCTGATCAACAACACATTTAAAACCGAATAAAATGAAAGAAATTAGATGGCATGGAAGAGGCGGTCAAGGCGGATTTACAGCCTCCCGACTATTAGGCATTGCGGCAAGTGTACATGGCAATAAGCACGCACTGGCATTTCCTTCTTTTGGTCCAGAACGACGAGGTGCTCCTGTTTTGGCCTTCACTAAGATTGATGATACAAAACTCAACGACCGTAGCGAAGTTGAAGAAAGTGACTATGTGGTAGTAATGGACGAAACGCTAATCGATTCCGGGTTTTCAAAAGGCATTAAAACTGGCGCTACAATCGTAATTAATACCACACAACCCGAACGCTATAGAGCCTTATTGCCAAGCTACACTATTATGAGCATTGATGCTTCAAAAATAGCTATGGAGATTCTAGGTCGTCATATTACCAATACGGCAATGTATGGAGCTTTAGCCGCTGCATCAGATTTAGTTAGCCTCGATGCCGCACTCGAAAGCATTAAAACAGAAATGAAACCTGCCATTGCAGAAAAGAACATGAGAATAGTAAAACTTGCTTACGAAACGGTAAAAAACCAGATGTGATGAATCAACCAAAGAAACAAGAATTTAAAACCCCAAAGCACATTGATGATTACCCAACAGGGCCACAATATACGGCAGGATTCTTACCTGAAACAAATGCCGGTTGGCGAACCGTACGACCACTTGTAGATCATGAAGCCTGTGTATTTTGTCTACGTTGCTATATGCTTTGTCCGGACGGCACCATATTTAAGGATAACGGGAAAATAAACATTGATATGGATTATTGCAAGGGATGTGGTGTATGTGCATTTGAATGCCCGAAAGATGCCATAACAATGATAAAAGAAGAATTGTAAACTAATCTAGTGAATTCAATTTGTGATCGATGAAAAATAATAAAATATTTATATCAGGTGATGAGGCCGTTGCTGTTGGCGTAAAACTATCACGTCCTCATGTTATTGCCGCTTATCCAATAACACCCCAAACAATAACAGTTGAGCGCCTATCTGACATGGTAGAAGCAAAAGAATTGGATGCGGAATACATGCATGTTGAATCAGAACATTCAGCCATATCTGCGACTATGGGAGCTTCAGCCGTTGGAGCGCGTACTTTTACAGCTTCTTCTTCGCAGGGATTACTGTACATGACAGAAGGTTTACATTATTGTAGCGGCGGCCGCTACCCTGTTGTTATGATGAATGCTAACCGTTCGGTAGCCTTGCCATGGAGTATTTATGGAGATCAACGTGATTCTTTATCCCTTTTAGACTCTGGTTGGATTCAAGTATATGTAGAGGATGCTCAAGAGGCCTTAGATATGATTATTCAAGCCTATAAAATTGCCGAGCATAAAGATGTTTTAACACCAATGATGGTTAATCTTGATGGATTCATATTAACACATACCTATGAATTGGTTGATATTCCAAATCAGGATGAAGTTGATCAATTTCTACCAGCATTTATCACTCCAAACAAAATGTCTTTTGAAGACCCCAAGAATTTAGGTTTTAGCTCAAAGCCTGATGATAATACCGAATTCAAATACCAACAGAACGAAGCCATGTTCAACGCAATACCTGTATTACAAGACGTTGATAAGGAGTTTGGATCAAAATTTGGCCGCACCTACCACGGTATGGTTGAGGAATACAAATGTGAAGATGCCGAAGTTGTATTAGTTGCCTTGGGAAGTGTATGTGGAACCGTACGTGTAGTGATTGATAACATGCGTAAAGCAGGTAAGAAAGTTGGCTTACTAAAAATACGATACATGCGTCCTTTCCCAGAGGCTGAAGTAAAAGCATTAGGTAAGCGTGTTAAAGCAATGGGTGTAATTGATAAAGATATTTCATTTGGATACGAAGGTACCGTTTACACCAATGTCAACTCTGCTCTATCTAAAATAGACAAGCACGTTTTCAAGCAAAACTTTGTTGGCGGACTAGGTGGCCGCGATATTACCAAGAATGAGATTGAAGCCATGTTTAACAAGCTCTTTCTAGGTATATCATCCGAGCAGGAAGAAAAAGTCGAATTTTTTAGTCTTAACGTTGAAACAAATGAATAACATGTTAGCCATTCCAAAAGTAAATGTTAAAAACATGACCGATAAGGAATTTTTCTATGGTCATAAAGCTTGTGCCGGGTGTGGTGGAAGCATTGCTGTTCGACTAGCCTTAAAAGTATTGGGCGAACGCACCTTTGCAGCCTTACCAGCAGGATGTATGTCGGCAGTAGGGTTTATTTATCCACAAATGGCATTTAATATCAATGCACTAATCACCACTTTTCCGGGTGCTGCAAGTATGGGATCAGGTATAGCCGTTGGAGCCAAAGCCATAGGCCTTAAAGATTTCAAAACGGTTGTTATTGCCGGTGATGGAGGAACGGCTGACATTGGCTTTCAAGCACTATCCGGCATGATCGACAGAAATGACGATGTATTGTATATCTGCTACGACAATGAAGCCTACATGAATACGGGCATCCAGAAAAGCGGTCTTACCCCTTATGGAACAAAAACAACGACCACACCAACGGGTAAAAACTTACCAGGTTCGGTTACGCATAAAAAGAACCTGTTTGAAATAATTGCAGCACACGACATTGCTTATGCAGCAACAGCAAGCATAGGCTATCCGCAAGATTTCATAAATAAGGTCAACAAAGCAAAGCACACTAAAGGGACCTCTTTCATACATGTTTATGCCTCTTGCCCAACTGGATGGGGCACGCCAACAGAAACATCGGTTGACATAGCAAAAGAAGCTGTTGATTGTGGTTTGATATTTCTGGCTGAATACGAAAATGGTGAATACAAACTTAATCGGAACCCTAAGAATTTTAAATCAGTAAATGATTACCTAGCGAAACAAGGACGCTTTAAACACATGTCTGATAGGGATATTGAAATAGTAAGTAGCAACCGCGATAAAAAGTGGGAAAGAATGCGAAAGCATTGGCTTCAGAAATAGCTTATTGTTACGTCCCACCCTGATTTACTCGACCCATTGTATACATGCCCATGTAGTTATCAATGGGTCGATAAATCCTTCTTCCATTAATAGTAACTTTAAAACCCAGCAACATGATTACTAACTTAAATGCAAGTTTTTCAAACATTAGCAACAACATTAAACGATCGGCAATAAGAGAAATTCTCAAACTCACACAGAACCCAGAAGTCATATCATTTGCAGGTGGCTTGCCTGCTCCTGAATCGTTTCCGGTCAATGATTTAAATGAAATTGTTAGTACCTTATTAAAAGAAGATGGACCTGCCTCACTTCAATACGACGCAACAGAAGGCATACTTGAACTTCGAGAATTATTAGTAGAAAAATACAGGGCAGAAGGTATTAATTGCACATTACAAAACCTCATCATAACCACTGCATCGCAGCAAGGCTTAGATTTAGTTGGTAAAATATTTATCAATAATAATGATAGCATCATATGTGGCTCTCCATCCTATCTTGGTGGAATTAGCGCATTTACGTCATATGGTGCTAAAATACACAGTATCGAACTTGATGAATTTGGATTACGTGCTGATTTGTTAGAGCAAAAACTCAAGGAATTACAAAAGGCGGGCACTAAACCAAAATTCATTTATATCATTCCTGATTTTCAGAATCCAACGGGAATTACCATGCCCGAGTCTAGGCGACTTGAAATCATCGCATTAGCACACATTTATGATATTCTAATTGTGGAAGATAGCCCATATCGTGAAATACGCTTTGAAGGACAAACACAACGTACAATGTATGAGCTAGATAAAGATAATCATGTAATAACACTTGGCACCTTCTCTAAGATAGTTGCACCTGGATTTCGCATAGGATGGGTTCTAGCTCCACCAGAGATAAATGAAAAAATAGTAATAGCGAAACAATCTACTGATTTATGCACCCCTACTTTTGTGCAAAAAATTGCAGTACGTTACATGAAATCACCTTATTTTTTAACCAACCTAAATAAAACGATTGAATTATACAAACACAGACGCAACGTTATGATTAATCAACTTGAGCGAAACATGCCCAAGGGGGTAACCTGGACAGTACCAGAAGGTGGCCTATTCTTATTTCTAACATTACCAGAACATATGGATGCTGAGCAATTATTTTACAAAGCTGTTGAAAACAAGGTGGCCTTTGTTTTAGGTAAAGTTTTTTATAGTAATGGTAAAATTACTAACACGCTCCGCCTAAATTTTTCGTATGTTAACGATGAAAAAACGATATTAGGCATTCAACGTTTGTCTTATTTAATTCAGAGAGAATTACAACTTTGTGTTGTTTAATCAAAAAAAACAGGGAAATGAATCAAATAAAATCACTGAACGGAATGGTACAACACCTACTAGAACTAGGTGTCAATAAGAAAATTGCTGTAGCCGTAGCCGAGGATGACAATACCATTGGTGCCATCATCGAGGCGCACCTATCCGGTTTTGCAACTCCAATACTTATTGGTGACAAAACAAGAATCACACAACTTCTAGTTGGCGAAAACACAGATCCATCCAGTTTTCAGATAATAGACATCAAAGACAATCAAGCTGCCGTTGCTGAAGCGGTACGGATGGTAAAAGAAGATGAAGCAGATGTATTGATGAAAGGCTTGGTTGGCACAGATAAGTTTTTAAAAGCTGTATTAAACAAAGAAAAAGGCCTATTGCCTCCGAAAGCTGTAATGAGTTACGTTTGTGCTTTAGATCTACCTAAATACGACAAACTACTTTTTGTTTCAGATACTGCGGTATTGCCATATCCCGATATCAATCAAAAAATAGCGATGATTAATTATTCTGTTGCTATGGCTAAACGTTTTGGAATTGATAAACCAAAGGTAGCTCTCATAGGCGCCACCGAAAAACCAAATGCCGCATTTCCTAGTACCATAGATGATGCCACCATTTGTAAGTTAGCCGATCGAGGACAGATTAAAGACTGCATAATTGATGGCCCCTTAGATATATTTCTGGCCTGCGACAAAGCTAGTGTTGAAATTAAAGGTATTCCCACACCTATTAATGGCGAAGCCGATGCTTTAATATTCCCATCGCTTGAATCAGCCAACAGCTTTTACAAAGGGCAAATGCTTTTTGGAGGAGGTGAATTAGCTGGACTTATTCAAGGCACCATTAAACCGGTAGTTGTTATGTCGCGAAGCGAGAGCAAAAAGTCCAAGTTTTACTGCATCGCATTATCATGTCTTATGGCATAAAAAGAGTCCATCAGTTTATAGTCCGAAGGCCGAAGTTGAGATTAAGAATAATTTCACTTATAGAAACGGGTTCTAAGCTACATTGCTGAGGTCATAGCCCATACACGTTTACCTATCGGCGAATAAAACCTCACCAACTTCTAAGTGTTTTTTGTATTTTGTAAATCATTTTAAACCGTTAGATTTAAAAAATGAAGCTCATCTCAAGTGCATGTCCTCGCAACTGCTATAGCACCTGCAGTCTTATGGTTGGTATTGAAGACAATACGATTAAAAGCATGGCGCCACACCCCGATAATTTGGCTACACCAGAAGGGCCATGCATTAAAGGCTTGGCTTATGTGGAACGAGCCAACTCAAAGGATCGCCTACTCTACCCACTTAAGAAGGTTGGGGAAGGTAAATACGAGCGTATTTCATGGGATGAAGCCATTGAAACCATCAGCAGCAAACTCAAAAATGTTAAGCAAGAACATGGGCCACACTCAGTTCTATATTTTGCTTCCAGTGGTATGTCAGGCTTATTGAATGGGGTTAGCACGGCTTTCTGGAAGCTATATGGTGGCGCAACTACTTGTTATGGAAACCTATGCTGGCCAGCTGGATTGGAAGCTACTCGACTAACCTTAGGAGCCAACAAACACAATGCGCCCTGGGATCTTGAACATGCAAAGTTGATTGTTGTCTGGGGTAAAAATCCAGCGGAAACAAATATTCAGCAGATGATGCCCATTGAGAAGGCCCAAGAAAAAGGCGCTAAATATGTGGTTATCGACCCCCGAAGGACACCTTCTGCCGAACGCGCCAATGCCCTGTTTCAAATCAAATCAGGCACTGATGGAGCACTAGCCTTAGGCTTGGCTAGAGAAATAATTAAGAATGATTGGATTGATAAAAAATTCATTGAGAAAAACGTATTGGGCTTCGAGGCCTTTAAAAAGAAAGCCGATTTATATACTCTTGAAAAAGTAGCTGATGTATGCCGTATTCCAGTAGAGTCCATTAAGGAACTTGCTAAACTAATTGGTACTATCAAACCAATGACTTTAATACCAGGATACGGCATGCAACGCTACGAAAATGGCGGACAAACTACTCGCTGTTTGTTGGCCTTGTCAGTTATTACTGGCAACATCGGATTAAAAGGTGGCTGTTGGCATTATGCTAATCTACAGAGTTATGTATTTGATGATCTTAAAGAACCAGAATCCTATTTTCCAGGATGTGAAGATCCATGCTTCCGCCGTAAAATATCTGTTGCAAAATTGGGTGAAGACATGCTTAATATAGTTGATCCAGAAATAAAAATGATATGGGTAGAACGCGGCAATCCGCTCACACAAAATCCCAATACCAATAAAATACGTAAGGCTTTTCGCAAGGCAGAATTTCGCGTTGTAGTCGATCAGTTTATGACAGATACCGCCTACGAAGCAGACATTATATTACCGGCTAAAAACATGTTTGAACAATCCGACATAATAGGTTCGTACTGGAATCCCTATGTACAGCTCAGACAAAAAGTGATGGAGCCTGCTGGTGAGGTAAAACCCGAAACTGAAATCTATTATCACCTGGCCAAAGCTTTGGGGTATGGTGAAGAAGAAATAACAAAAAACATTCCCCAACCTGGCGACGAGCCCATTGAGGAACTATTAAAACAAACACTTAAACCCTTCCCGGAGTTAAGTTTAGAAGCATTAAAACAAGGACCGCAATTGGCCAATTCATTTGAGGAAATTCCCTTTGCCGATCATGTGTTCCCAACAAAATCGGGAAAAATAGAACTGGAAAACAAAGAAGCAAAGGATAGATGGGGTGTAGATGCTTTGCCCGACTTTGTGCCATTGGTTCAGGATAAAGAATTCGAGTTTCAGCTCTTATCTCCCAACTCCAAAAACCGAATTCATTCGCAATTTGGCAACCTCAATATCATCAAGCAATTTGAGCCAGAAGCTCGCTTATTCATACACCCTTATGATGCCGAAGCAAAAGATATTTCTGACAATGAAATGGTTACAGTTCATAATAATGAAGGAGAGGCAAGTATAAAAGTACAATACGATTTTGGGTTGCGGCTAGGCAATGTAGTACTAACAAATGGTTATTGGGCAGTAGATGGCGCTACGCCAAATTTATTTACCAAGGGAATAGAAACCGACATGGGACATGGTACGGCATTCCATAACACCTGGGTAGACGTAAAAAAAATGTAGATGGAAAAGAACGCTTTCATATTTAACACAAACAAGTGCGTAGGCTGTATGGCTTGTGTGGCTGGCTGCTCCATCGAGAATGGTACTACCCCACAACTTAACTGGCGCGTGGTGAACGGGCACAATAAAATTAAACATCCTGGCTTACCAGTTTTCCATTTTTCTTTGGCTTGTAATCATTGCGATGATGCGCCTTGCATGAAAAATTGTCCCGCCCTTGCATATACACGTGATAAGGACACTGGCGCCATCATTCATCATGCCGAAGCATGCATTGGTTGTACCTATTGCACATGGGCTTGTCCATACGATGCGCCTAAATTTAATGAAACGACGAAAGTTGTTGAGAAGTGTAATTTCTGCGTCGACCGAATCTCGGATGGTAAAAAGCCCGCGTGCGCTCAAGCCTGTCCGGTAGGGGCTTTGGACTTTAGTTTTGATGCAAAGGTTGATTACAAAAATCACCTAAGTCCTGGTTTTGTTAACATGGGAATAAAACCCTCCATCAACCTAATTCCATTGCGCGAAGAACATCGTAAACCTACAATAGAAAATAGTGATGCCATTAAATTCCCAATAGACATAGGTAAATATCAAGAGAAACCACCATCCAAGGTGGAATTAAAAAAAGAATGGCCCCTGGTTCTATTTACTCTTGCCGCTTCCCTTTTAGTTGCCTGGCAAGCAGCCAATCTTATTACTGGAGTTAGCTTACCTGCTCTTCTATTTTTCAGCATTGCGGCTTCAGCTATTTTTCTGACTTCAATGCATGTTGGCAAAAAACTAAGACTGTGGCGATTCATACTCAACCTAAAAGGATCGTGGTTGAGTCGTGAGATATTTGCCTTCTCAGCATTTTTAGGCTTAGGCGGATTGGCTTTACTTCTCAAAGAATCAAACATACAGCTTTTCGAACATAAGGTTTTTGATCCTAAAACGATCGGCTATCTCGCACTACTTTTTGGCTCATTTACACTTATCTCAATCGATATGGTGTATAAATTCTTCAGGCGGAAAGACAGTATTAAATTACACAGTGCCTTGATTAGCATAACCGGACCGTTTTTGTTTGCATGGTTTACACAAAGTTTAGCTTTAATCATTGCTTTCACACTTATTAAGCTGAGCTTATACCTTGTTCGAAAAGTATACCTAGATAAACAAAAAGCAAAATCGAAGCATTGGCTTACATTAACCCGAATAGCTTTACTTCTGCTGCCTTTAGCTGCATTAATTGATTACCCATCTACCCCATTATGGTATTTATTACCAATCATCCTTTTGGGTGAAGTAATCGATAGAAGCGAGTTTTATACTGAATCAGAGATCATTACCCCTCAGGGCACATTGAATGAATTATCTTTAGAATCAAATTAATATAGAATACATCATGGCCAATAAAAAAGTAAACTACAATCATACACCATTATACCGCGAGGCAGGCTTCAACCTTAAAGATTCTGAAACTACAAAAAAAGCCTTTGCCGATGAATTGGAACATCATCACGAGCCCGATAATTACATCTATTCGCGCTATCGTAACCCAACCACAGTAGCCGTTGAAAAACAATTGATGGAATTGGAGGAATCGAATTGGGCTTTATTGGTTGAAACAGGCATGGCGGCCATTGATGTGGCCGTTTCTATATTTGAAAAAGGAAATGAGACACGACCATGGTTGTTTTTTCATGAGATATATGGAGGCACCAATTCTTTTATTGACACCGTATTAATCAAACGTCGTAATCGGGATATACATCGATTTTATGCGAATGAGGGTAATTATGATTTGGCGGCTTTGGAAGACATGCTGAAAAAGATCAAACCTGAATTTATCTTCTTCGAGGCAGTATCAAACCCTATGCTAATTGTAGCCGATGTTAAACGCATCATTGAACTGGCTAAGCAGTACTCTTGCAAAATCATCATTGACAATACCTTTGGAACTCCCTATCTATGGAAACCTTTATTGGATGGTGCCGATTTGGTTATTCATTCAGCCACTAAATACCTTAGCGGGCATGGTAATATATCCGCTGGTGTTATTTGTGGTAATGATACGGAATTACTCAAAGAAGCCATTGAATATCGCAAGTGGGCTGGTCATTTCTTAAGCCCTGATGATGCCTACCGACTAGGGTCACAATTGAAATCATTTAACCTGCGATTTAAGCAGCATTGCAACAATGCCCTTGCTGTTGCCAAGTATTTAGAAAAACATCCTAAAATTGAGTCGGTACTTTATCCGGGATTAGAATCACACCCTACACGTAAACAAGCTCTTGATCTATTTGGTGATAAAGGGTACAGTGGCATGATTACCTTCGATATTAAAGGCACTTCAGATGAAGACAAGCGCAACAAGCTTAATCGTTTTGTAGCCGCTCTTGAAGAGCATATACCACTGATTCCAACTCTTGGTGAAGCAGACACAATTCTTTTGCCTGTTGAACCTGTTTGGGGCGCTAAATATCCACTACCGGGTGTAATTCGCTTCTCGGTAGGTATTGAAGAAATTGACCATCTTATTAGTATGATTGAGATAGGGTTGGGTAAGGTGTAAATTTTTAACAACAAGAAAAACTTACAATATGTCTAAACTAATAGTAATTGCAGGCTTAATTATGGCTTCCTGTTCCTATACAACAATAAAGCAAGATTATTGGATTGGATTTGAAAATATTTGTAAGATAAATAATGAATGTGTATTAATTCATAAAAACCACCTTTTAATAAAAGGCGATTCTGCCTTTTTATACAAGGAACCATTCTTTGTTACTGAAATTGACACAATTCGTTCAGCCTCTGATGGTGGATTTTATTATTATAGAGGAAAGATTACAAGAAACGAATATAAGACACTAACAACACTTAATTTTACATTAATCGATTGCGATTATTGTATTCGAGAAACAATAATTGATTCAATAACTGGAATGAAAATATTTAAACCTGAATTTATTACTTGGCAAGTCCAATTAGGAACAACGTTGGTAATCGATAGTATGGAATTTAAACCTTCAGAAAAATTTCCAATTGAAATGAAGTCTTTTTATGAAAGTAATGAATTTAAAATGGTAGAAACAGCAGAAATTGAATTCTCTGAACCACAAGAATAAAACCAAAAAAGGATGTTTTCGAGCGAAAACATCCTTTTTCTTATCTGACTTCTACAACACACCAATACGAAGCCAGACACTTACAAACCACACTAATTAAAACAAATAGAAATCACCTAAATGTTCATTTAATTCCTTCTATACTTTTTTGTTTCTTTAAATCTTTAGCCAGCATTTCCCACGACCACAACACCAGCCCATTGACTTGGCTCTTTCGCGCTGATGTCACACATGCATCAAATGCTTCGGGTGTAAATTCTTCACTTCGGTAACTCAAGCCAACCTGAATACACGGCAATACATTATCAACACCTTGCTTTTGAAAATCAACAACTAAGGAGTCAACCCATTCAGCACTTCGATATAACATATGGGTATAACACATCGGGCTGATGTAATCAACCATCTTTGATAGCTCAGGTAAATTTTGACACGTAACTGTGCGACTAGCGCCGTTATAATCATCAGCTCGCCACGGTACAGCGTGTAAATTTAACTTAGTATCAGGTTTAATGCTTTTAACAGCTTGAGCCAAATCGCTGACCATTGTCGTTATTAATCGCTCCTTATATTTTTGCCATTGTTGGCTATGGTTTTCTTGAATAAACCAAAGCTTTTCTTCCGAACTATACATTTCGTTTGACAAAGCCATTCCTGTTTCTGTAATAAAACCGTCAATGCAATTCGAGCAACAACAGGCATCGGGTAATCGATTAGGATCAAAATTTGGCCCAACCATTTCCCAGAAAACGAAATGACGGATAAAGTCAATACTCAAACCATCAGGCTTCAAAGTACTCACCATGTCTTTTGCATGTTCTACAACTGAAGCACGATAATCTTTACGTGATGGGCAGACAAACTCCACCCAATCAGCTTTTGCACGTTCGCCATCCGATGTACGCGCCCACAAGCTAGAATCGGCTTTTAAAGCCTCCGGGTTATAAAAAACTGGGAATATAAGATAAACATCAATACCAGAGGCCTTGGCCAACTTTCGAAACTCCAAATTCTCAGCTATGTCTTCGCTCACATAAGCTGTATTGATGCCCAGATTATTCCATCGCGCTATTGTATTTTCAGGACTATCAGGCAATTCGTAACATTTAACTCCTAATATCTCAGTTTGATGTGTACTATCGCACGAGCACAAACAAAGCGTCGAAAATACAAATATCAATATTGGTAAAAATCGATTCATCATTAAGGCTTAAGTACTGTTTCTAAAGTAAAATCGACCCAATACAAACCAATGGTATTCGGAATTTCATCTTTTAAGGCTTGTCCAAATTCTTTAGCTGGATCATCCATATTGCCCCACCAAGCTCTATCTGAATCATAACCATATTGAAAGCCAACTTGACCACCAGAGAAATATTCACCCCACTCCTTAAATTCATCCAATAAAACCTGCTTACTACTTACACCCTGGCTATCATCGATAAATACAAGTCCCTCACGAAAAGTTGGTGGCATCTTCTCCTTTAACCAATGCTTCAAAAACAAACGGTATTCTGGATTATATGAACGAATTAAACTTAACCACTGCTTGGCTAATTTATCTGAAATAGCAACACCATCTGGCTTATCAACCGACTGATACCACTCAACATCAACTCCAAATCCAATAATACAAGAATGGTGTTTATATTTTTCAAGAATCACTTTAATCAATTCTTCAACCGGTGCATTGCCAGGCTCAATCTGTAACCAGATCTTGAAACCGTTTTTATCAAACTCATCAAATATGGCTTCGTTAAAATCAGTACTCGCAGTTTTAATTAAGGAATGATTCGTTTCTGCCGGAAAATTTAAATATATGCCATCACCTTGCAATGTTCCCAAAATCCAGATACTTGAAGGAGCAGATCCATCAAACTTACTCGCCATTTCTTTACCTACCGTAGTCCAATATTCGTTCTGTTGCACATTTAAATGCTGCGCTCCATAAGAGGAATAACGATAACCAGCTGTATATGGCAAGTCCGTTTTGTAGTCGGGTAAATTAATTTCAAGCTCAACTTCGGCTTCCTCTTTTAAAGGAGGCCTATGCGGATCATTACTGGGAACACAGCTAATAGCTATAAGGGCAGCAATTATTAACAAGTAGATTTTCATAGGTTTGGTTTTTACATCTACAACTAATTTTGCACAAAACAACATCTTAAAACATCGTCACCTATTAGTCTGAATACAGCTTATTTATAGATTCAATATCTGTTCTAAACAAAGTCGTTTGCATTATTTTCCAAATATAAACAAAAATATTGTGCAATCGGTTGCTTTATTTTAAATACCCAAAACAAAAAGCAAAAAAAATGGCTGCCAAATTATGACAGCCATTTAAGATTCAGTTTTTCTTATCTCTTTATTCTTGCTTATCCTTTTCTTGTAACTTACGCTGAATCAGGTAGAATAATATTAGGCTTAATCCTCCAAATGCCAAGACCATTGAAAAGTAAGAGGCAACCTCGTCCATTGCTGTATAGGTATCTAGTACTGATCCTAATATTACACCTACGGCCAATCCCACTAAGAACATACCATATTTCAGGCTTAAATAAGGATTAGATTTTTTACTAAACTGCTCAAATATTGAAGCGTCTTTTCCTGCTGCAATCAAAGCTGTTCGTTCAATTCGTCTACTTTTGAAATACGACAATGCGATAATGATTGCAGGTATACTACCGAAAATAAAAATAATTGCTAATGCACCTTCCATGATTTAATATTTTAAAGTTTTACAATGTTTTTTGTTATCATCTCTCCTGGAGCGTTCAATGTTATGACGCCACCAAAATTAATCCGGTTACAAAATGGCTGATATTTTTTTTACAGCCTTGCAACAATTGTATTGTAGGAGCATTCAGCCGATAATTAAAAATAGTATTGAGTAATGTTGAAAAAATATTTAGAAAGATTTTAAAAAAAAATAAACTCTGTGTTCCTGCGTCTCAGCGTTCCATTTTAATGATTGAAATTACCAAAGCTATTTAAGGACATAAGATGATCCTATTTGCAATACCCTTCAAATTTTAATAAATTTAAAATTACTTGTAACCATTTTTAATGACGCGGCGTCATAAGATTGAATGCGCAAAAAAGAAGACATAGAATTAATAAAGCAGATTAAGGGTGGTGATGTAGCCGCTTTCTCGCAGTTGATTGAGAGCCATCAAAATATGGTTTACACTTTAGCTAAGGGCATTGTTAAAAACAAACAAGATGCCGAGGAAGTGGCGCAAGACGCATTTGTTAAAGCCTATAAGTCGCTTGATAAATATAAAGGTGACTCAGCTTTCTCGACCTGGCTTTACAGGATTGTATATAATACATCTATCTCGAAGTTACGACAGAGGAAACCGGAAATGAAAGATGTTGATGATAAGCAAACGGATAAATACGAATATCGGATAGCAGATAACAATAAACACCGGCTTGAGCTTCAAGAAAGGAAAAGACTACTTAAACTGGCTTTAAACCAATTAAAAGAAGAAGATGCATTTATTTTAACCCTCTATTATTACAAGGAGTTAAATATTGAAGAAATAAGTAAAGCGAGTGGACTTAGTCCTTCAAATGTGAAGGTAAAACTACACAGGGGTCGTAAGCAAATGCATGAAGAACTAAACAAAATGCTCAAAGGAGAATTAAATTCAATTTTGTAAATTTGTGGCAATGAACAATTTTAAGAAACATATAAACCAAGAAGACGACGATAAACTCATTCGTGATTTATTTGAAGACTTCACGCCAGAGGAGGCGCCGGAATCGATCAAACAGAATGCGATGAATCGCGTTTTACATGATTGGGCCGAAAAGCCCCCAGCCTATAATTCGCTCATCAATAAAAATAACCGCTGGTGGATATTGGGCGGATTTGCGGCTGTGCTTGCGCTCACCTTCCTCGTTGATGCTTCAGTCATTAGCAACTACCTCGGCCAATTCAAGCTAAGCTCCGAGCTAATTGACTTCTCTTCTGTAAATGAAAGCCTGGGCAGTTTCTTTTCGTTCGCTGGGCAAATTCCATCGATCATCTACTTTATTGGAATTGGAATTCTGATATTATTAGGGATGGATAAGTTTTTTAATCGCTTGGCTAACTTCTAAAACAATACTTTAAAGGATATTAATAGAAAAAGCGAATCATATTAATGATTCGCTTTTTCGTTGTACTAAAAATTCAAAACTATAAGGAGTATTTTATGCTATTCCAAACATGCTGAGCAATACAAATAGATAATGGGCGGAAACTCCAGCAAGTAAGCCACCAACTGTATGTGCCATTAATGCCTTAGGAGTTAATTCTCTAAAATTCAAAGTATCTAACATAGCAGTGTGTGTACTTAAGAAACCACTCCAACACATGCCCATTGCAGTAAATACAGCAATTTCGTTTCCACCAACAATACCTTGGGCAATAAAAGCTTTTACCATTGATAAGGCAGCACCAACAGCTCCTAATGAAGTTACTGGGAAGGCAATTAATTCAGGATTTTCAAATCCAAAAAGGAATTTAAATAACCAATCAACTGAACCTGCAAGCTTTGGTAAAATAGGTACACCTTCGTAAGCTAAACCTTGATACCCAATAGCAGCGTCGGCAGGTTTAAAGGTAATGATCATCACAATAGTACTAATCACCAATACGCCAGGGATAATTGCTAAACCAAGATTAACACCTGATTTACCTCCATCTAGCATCGCGTTTAGGAAACGTTGAAAAGTACTACCCTCTGATTTAAATGAGATTTGTTCTTCATCACCGCCCCCAGCAAACTCTTTATCTGGCGAAATCTTACCTTTAATAAAAAACTGCATCAAACGCGTCGAAACAATGGCTCCAATAACAGCACCAGCCAATCCAATCATAGCTCCTGAGAAATATCCCAGGCCAGTCATAAATGCTAATACAATCAGCCCCATTCCAAAGGCAGTACCAAAGTTGGTCAACGAAATCAATTCATGCGTTTTGAAATAACGGCTAAAGTTTTTGTCGTTTGACAAACTAATAATAGCTGGGTTATCCGAAAAGAAAGTCATCAATCCGGCCAAAGCACTCACTCCAGGCAGATTAAATAACGGTCGCATTAAAGGTGCCAACAGTACCTCTAACAAACGCACAACACCAAATTCAATAAGTAAGCGGCCTAATGCACCAGTAAGAACAGTAATACCCATGATGAAGAACACCGTGTTCATCAACAAATCATGAGCTGTACGCATCAATGTGTTTAATAAATTGGTAACGCCCATTACATGGCCCAGGTAACCAAAAAAGGCACCAAATGTTACAAGGAAGATAATACCCTCGTATCGTCTACGCTTTAGATAACCTTTCTCTTTTAACTTTTTTAAAGCACTCATTTTTTTTCGATTTTTGTCGAGTCAAAATTAGATACAGTGCTTTCCTGAAAACAAGATTATTGTCAATGTTTATAGATTTTTTTCATGAATTAAATCAGTTCTTTTCCTGACAAAAACATCATTAGCACATGCAACACCAGCGCTATTCGCACATTTCAACAGACAACAAAGGGAGCTTAACAGCTCCCTTGTAAATTAATACCATAATATCCTTAAGAATTGATCCGCTGCTTTCTTCCGATAGTAAAGTATAAAATCGCGCCTAAAAAAGGCAAAAACAACACAACTAAAACCCAAATTATTTTATTGCTTCCTTCAAAATTATTCTTCAAAATACTTATCAAAGCCCAAAGTGGTAAGAGTAAAACTAATAAGGCTAATAAAATAAGAATTAATTCAGGCCCACCAGGCAACGCATATAATAACATAGTGTATGATTTGTTTTAAAAAAAAAAGCTCTTAATTGAATCTCGAATATACCTAATATTTATTCAAGTACAATATTAAGATAGCAAGCAACTTTTCACAATAATAATTACATGTTTCTAATTAATTTTACTCCATGCAAGATATAGAACCATATAGCAGGTGGCAGAATATATATAATACCTACACCGATCCGCATTCGCCCTATTATGGTGAAAGCCATAACGAATTTCTTTGCCGCAACGCAATATACAACCATTACATCCATCCACTATGGGACGAGTTTGGTTCATCAACATTATACCTAAAGATTATTTACACAGATTACGACTTCGGGTATTGCATTATTGAATTAATGGGCGAGTGGAATGATTGTTTGCATAACGATATTATGCACCTTAAACGAAACATAGTTGAACACCTTGAAAATAAAGGAATCAATAAATTTATCCTCATCGGCGAGAACGTACTCAACTTTCATTATTCTGATGATTCCTATTACGAAGATTGGTTTAACGATCTGGACGATGGCTGGATCATGCTCGTAAACTTCAGGGAACATGTGCAGGCTGAATTTGATAAGCTTAACCTGAATTACTACTTGCTTTATGGCGGTCAGTTATCGGAAGTAAAATGGCGAACATTGACACCCCAAAAGCTATACGAAGCCTTGAATAGTTATGCCAACCGCGCATTAAATCCTTAACAAGTGTACGTTTAATAAAACAAGAGGGTGTCCAAAAAAACATTAAAAGTACGCGCTCACTGAGACGCTCCCTGAGCATTTGTCGAAGGGGAAGTGATTATTTAATGGTAATAATTTTTTTAAAGTTTTCATCTCGACTTCGCTATTAGATTAGCAATTCTAATATTATTCTTAAATTTTAGATTAATTTCTGAAAACCAGAAGAGTTGAGGTGAACTATCTCGACAATCAAATC
>NZ_JBNGOY010000015.1:0-106110 GCF_050589805.1 Carboxylicivirga fragile
GTGGGGTAAATGTCTTTCGTTTCATAAATACAGTTCAAAATTAAAACTTTTTTGTCTACTCTTAAACTGTCCAGTTTTTGGGGAAGCTTACAATATCATTTAATAATTGGGTGTGAGGACGTGAAGATGGAATGCTTAGTGATTAATTGTTAATGATAAATGAAAATGATTAAGGATTAGAGATTACGGATGAGGGATTAATTGGTGTATGATTAGACGCTTGAGCTTACGACAGCCTTGTGAGTTGGCATATTAAATATGGAACGATTCTTTCTAGCCATCTTGTAATAGAGAACCGATCCTTGGACAATAGATTTTACCCATTTTTTTCTACGTCTAGCGTAAAACGGAAACAATCTTCCCCTTCGACAAATGCTCAGGGAGCATCTCAGTGAATACGAATTAGGGATGACATCTTTATTTAAAGCTTATCAGATAGATGTCATTCGTTTATTTAACGCTTAGAGACGAATACGATCTTCTAACTCCGGACTTCGGACTTATCCTATTTTCTTCCTATTTTTCCAGACTTCTAATTCGGGACTACGCACTTTATATTATCTTCGTGCTTAGACACATTCTACTTATGCAAAAAAAGAAGATTCTCATTTTTATCGATTGGTTTTTACCAGGTTATAAGGCTGGGGGGCCGGTGCGTTCAATGGCTAATATGGTGGAGTACCTTAAAGATGAGTATGATTTTTATATCATAACCCGTAATACAGACTACACTGAAACAACAGCATATACTTCTGTTAAAAGCAATTGTTGGGAAGAGTATATTTCGGGGGTGCAGGTGTTTTATGCCGATTTTGATCACCAGAATAAGGCTACGTTTAAAAGTTTGATTGAGGAAGTTAAGGCGAATGTGATTTATGTTAATGGTGTTTATTCGTGGAAATTTTCCATACTACCACTTGTTGTTGCGCGAAAAGCTAAAGTAAATAAAACAATTGTAGCCTCACGAGGTATGTTGGCACAGAGTGCTATTGATGTAAAAGGCCGGAAAAAACGCTTGTTTCTAAAACTAGCTAAGCTGGCAGGGCTTTACAAGAATGTTGTTTTTCATGCTACCAACGAGAAGGAAGAGCAAGATATTAAGAAGGGGTTAGGCCCCGATAGCTATCGGGGTGGGTTGAAGGTTTTAGTTGCTGACAATTTACCTAAACGGGAATTACCTGAAATTAAAACCTTAGAAAAGAGAAGTGGTGAGCTTAAACTAGTAAGTTTGGCACGTATAGCACCGGAAAAAAATACTTTGTTTGCTTTGGAGCGATTATTGGAATTGGGGGCTTTCGACAACACTTCAACATTGCCTCGACAGTGCCTGGATTCTGCCTCGACTCTGCTCGGCAATCAAACTCGGCAACCAAACTCGGCAACCAAACTCGGTGATGAGCTAAGAAATTATGATTGGAATATTACTTTTGACTTATATGGCCAAATATACGATGAGGACTATTGGCGGGAATGTGAAGGTGTGATCAAGCAATTACCTGCAAATATTGAAGTAAATTACAAAGGAACAGTGGATGCTGAATTGGTAGGAGAGACTATTCAAAATTATCATGCCTTGTATATGCCTACACGAGGTGAGAATTTTGGACATGTAATATTGGAAAGTTTAAGTGCAGGGCGGCCTGTGTTGATAAGTGATCAAACGCCATGGAGAGGGTTGGAAAATATTAGAGCTGGTTGGGATATTTCTTTGGAGTCCGAAGTCCGAAGTTCAAAGTCCGCTGTTTATGATTTGGAAAATACCAGATATGAGAACGCTTGCCGAGCGCAGTCGAGGCAGGGTGGAAAGGGAAATGATGATACTAGAAAAAAAACATGGTGCTCGGTGCTAAGTGCACTTGTGCAGATGGAGCAGGAGGAGTTTGATGTTTGGTGCGAGGGGGCAAGAAATAGGGCCGAGGAGTTTGTGAGTGATGAGAAATTACAGGAACAATATTATCACTTATTTGACACGTAATTGATGCCTGAAGTAGTAGAAGATTAAAGCTACCAGAACCGCCGATTTTACCATCCAATTGGCAATAATATAAAATTCATTACCCGCACGCATTACATAAAAAAAGATAAGTGGAAGCCAGAATAGTAAGGTAGGGAATAGTTGTGCTTTTTTATAGGCGTACTTAAGGGATAAGTTTATGAATAGCCCAAATAAGCCAGAAAAAATAATACCACCTAAAAAACCAAAGTTGACATAGCCGTCCCCAAAAAAACCGATATTCATTGCAGTTTGGTTATTAAGCTGACGTCCAGTAGCGTATAAGAATTTGCTGTGGTCACCAACCACAGCTTTATTTGGTGCCAAAAAGCGAGGAAGGAAGATGCCTTCCAATTCCCTGTAGAAATATTTACCGTCAACAATTGGAACAATTTTAGGAACTCTTTTTAGTATATCAGATAGAATCCACCCTTGATTGATACGGTCAATAAATTTTTTAATATTACGTTCAGAGAATAACAGGTCAATTTCTTGAATGTTACTCATTGACATATCCATAAATACACCAATATCCGATTCCTTATTATTGCCAATCTGATCTCTATACTCTTGTTTAAATGATTGAATTAGAAAGGCAAAAAATATGGCGCCGATAATACTTAAGGTTTTTATACGAAACGAAAATTTATATTCATAAGCAAATAAACTAAAAACAAAAAAGGCAAATATGAATAAATTAATAAAAACGCCACCTGAGATGATGGACAGCGCATTCATTAGGGTAAATAAAAGTATGATTTGCACACGATATTTATAATTGGAGAAAAATATATAAAACACTCCAATTAAAGGGAAGTTCTTTATTAGGGCAATAACAAAATGTAATGACCCTGGGATAAATGGTGTAAGGTATGATGCTAAAAATCCGGCAATAAAAAGAATAATGCCAATTTGTAAATTACGATCATCCTTTTTTATAGGTGAAAATTTGTTTTCCTTATTGAAGGAGGTATACAATAAGAAGTTAAAAACAAGAGTTGCGGGAATAACAAAACTAAAGTATGTTGATTCGTCAATACTCATTGCATAAAATGATTGATTATCAAGATACCTGTATAGAATAAAGGGAGCAAAAAGTAGCTGAAGAACCAATAAAAAGGAAGTTGCTTCCTTTATTGGAAACAATGATTTTGAGTTTATCATTCTGAAGAGTTCTCCCAAAGTAAGTGCGCCAATAAATGCCATCGTATTATCACTTGACCACAACATGATCAATACATAAACTATTGAAATTTGAATGTGATATTTAAGCATTAGCTTAGTTCTTCGTAAAACTGTTTGTGTTTATCTGAGAAAATTTCGAAAGAAAAATGATTAATGGAAACTTTCTTTGCATTTTCCACTTGAGCTTGATGTAAAGTTTCGTTAGATAAAAGTTCTCTTAAGTGTTTAGCATGAACATCATAATTAAAGGGATCAATCACGAATCCATTATTATCAATAATTGCCTCTTGAGAACCATCGTGATTACCGACAATAACTGGTTTACCACAGGCCATTGCTTCAAGAGGAGTCAAAGGAATACCTTCACCTCGTCCCTTACCTCTGTCGCTGACTAATGAAAAAACGTGGCTTAATCGATAAATATCAGGTAAATCCTGTTCATCTACTGAATTTGTGAAAACAACATACTGTCCTATACCTAACTCTTTAACCTTATTTTTAAGTTCATCTAAATAATCCCCTCTACCTGCAAATACCAGGCAGGCATCTACACCATGTTCAATAATAGATTTGAATACCTTAATCAATCGTTCGTATCCCTTATGCCTTGCACTGTGACTAATGCGTCCCAGACAAAGAATTATTTTTTTATCAGTTGGGATATTGTACTTGTTATACACGTCAGCAGGTACTTCCGCTGGAAAGAACTTCTGATGATCAACACAATCCCATATGACTGAAATATTATCATTTTTGACCATTTTATTATCCAGAATGAAGTCTCTGGTATAACGGCAATCTGAGATTATTTTATGCGCTTTTTGTAAACCTAGTTTTGCATCCCACGATAAACCACTCCATACTTCTAGTCCATATACATTTAATACTACTTTTGCTCGGCATAAAAGTGAGGCAAACCATGCCAATCCTGATAGGTTTATATGAGCAATATGAATCACTTTTGGTTGCCATAATAAAGCATGTTTAATAATAATAATTGCTAATTTTATTTGAGACCAAATGTTGTTAGAGGATGCATTCCAATCTACTTGAAAATCTTCTTCAATAGAGTTAGCATCAGGTCCAAGAAGGGAAAGCGCTTTAAGGTTTAATTCAGAGTTCTCTCTCAAAGCTTCTATTTGATATCTTGAATAGCGGCTAATTCCTCCTTTATCAAAGCAGCCGGGCGTTATGTATAATACTTTCATTAAAGTTGTTGTCTGTCTTTAAAAATTTTATTTAAACGATGTTCATATGTGTGCTCATTCAAGGCTCTTTTGTGACCTGCAATACTAATTTGATTTGCCCATTTATTATCTTTTTTGATTCGAGTAATAAGTTCGAGTAGTTCACCAAAAGTATCAAAGGTGAGTATTTCTTTTCCAGGTTCAAAACATTCTGTAACAATCGAGCGGTATTCAAGAAGCTGCAGACCACCAGCTCCTGCTATCTCAAAAGCTCTACAATTTAAAGAATTTCCTTCTGAAAGATCTGTTGAATTAAGACAGGCAAGTGCTTCACCGAAGACCTTACTCTTTTCTTCTCTTACGATAAATTTCTGTTGGTGAATCAATTTAATTTCAGGTAGTACCCATCGTGGTAATCGCCCACCATTTAATTCCATTTCAATTCCCTCATTCAATAGTTTTGATACTAAGTGTTGTCTATATCCGTAGAAGGTTCCAGCAACTGAAATTCGGTTGTTTTTCTTTTTTATTAAAGGTTTATGCCAAGTAGGGTTCATTGCCTCATGCATAAGATGTGCATTCAATCTTAAACGCTTAAACTTGTTTACAGCATTTAGATCTTTTATGTAGATAAGATCCCATTGAGAGGATAGTAAGCCAAAATCCCGCATATTTGCTGGTGTATCACCCCACCAAGCGATACAATGCCTCACACCTGATTTTTTAACTTGAAATAAAACGTCTTCTTTTATTGCTTGTGTAAGTGTGAATAGAATATCTGGTTTGTATTCTTTAGCATTTTTAAGTAGCCATTTTTCGCGATTGTCTAATTGATTAGGATTGGCTTTTTTAATAAACTCATTAGTATATCTATATATTGGTGAGTTAATTAAGCGATTGGATATGTTGGGCATGGTTAAAACTTGATGACCCATTTTTTCTAATGTATGTGCTACATTATCAACAAAACTATCTGCAGGACGGTGATTAGGTATTATAATTTTCATGAGAAAAACATTCTGATTTAGTTTGTGAGTTGTTTTTTTAGTCGATTTAATACATCTTCTGCTCTAAAATTAAACTCTTTTCTTTCATAACCATTTCTGTTAATCAGACTTTGGTAATCTAGTTTTTCCAGTTTTGTATAATCAACTGCTTGAACTTTAGGATATGAATTTTTAGTTTGATATTGTTGAGTTCCTATTATTTCTTTTGAATACCAAACATCAAGATTACAAGTTAAGTATTCAAATACTTTATTTGACGCACAATATTTCACATTAGGAGAATAATCTTTGTATATAACTAATCCTATATCATAGTTTTCTAACTTATTTGGAATATTGTCATAATTTAGACCTCCTTTATACTGAATATATTTTGATCCATATTGATTGATAAGATCCAAGGCGTCTTGTCGAATGTTGATGGCATAAATATCGAGAAAAAATTTACCTTCCATTTGGCGAATCCATTCGAATAATTCTTGGGTATACATGTGTTTAGTTGATAAAGAACCAACGTAAACCAACTTTATTGGATATGTTAACTTTTTTAATGCCTTTTTTTGAACCGCTTCCCATTTCTTTGGAGGGTAATTAGGAAGCTGAATGAGTTTCTCAGGATTTATCATCGGTAAATCCGATAAAAACATATCTATTCTATATTGGTTTGTATGAGATATCCAACATGCCTTTTTGTACAAGTACGTTTCTTTTTTATGAAGATAGCGAGTATATGCCATGCCTGTACGATATTGATTGGGTGTGTTATATTCATGGTAGTGAATAAACAGCTTACTTTTTACACCTAAGTATTTTGTTAGAAAATAAGCTGGAAATGCTGATTCTGTCTCATAATACAGGATGTTTTTTGGGCGTAGCTTTAGTATCTTTATTATCGTAATTAAATTGAATAGAATATACTTTAGTAATCGTTTAGATTTAGAGTCTTGTGTATTTAAACAAACTGGACGAATAATACTTACACGATTATTAACAAACTTATTTTTAATACTATCATTGTGTATCGAAAAAACACTCAAAGCCATATTTGGAGCAAATTCATTAATGGCATTTTGAACCGGTGGGTAGTACTCCAAAGGTTGGAAATGGATTATTACTGTTTTGTTATTCTTCATTAAAACGGTTTTTCACCTTAATAGCTGGTGCTCCTTTAGCTACACAATTGGCCTCCAAATAATCGCTTACAACAGAATTTGAGAGAATAAAGCAATCGTTATTAATAGTTGTACTAATAACACTTACATTTAATCCTAACCAAACATTTTTACCTATTTTGATGGGTGAAGAAATGTAGTGTATTTCTTCTTTTCCAGTTGTGCCATATTTACATTTCTTGTAATCATTTGATAAACTATACAGTTTACAACCTGCAGAGCTTGTGAAATATTCATCAATTTGGATTCCTGCATGTCCTTGAAGAATGGTGTTGATTCCAATGTGTGAACTATGTCCAATATGAATCTGTCCAAGCTCTTTGGTGTAGTGCGAGTTTTTATGAAACTTGCTGTTTTTTGAACTAATAGCTGGTCCAGCTATTAAAATGCAATTTTTGTCGATCCATACATCGTTGGCAATAAATATATCTTTAAGGTTGCTAAAGTATACACCCTCATCAATAATAACATTTTTGCCACAATGACCAAGACGTCTTCTATAATAAAGATAACGTAGTTTTCTTCCAAAGCCACCAGAAATATGGCGAATACTTGATTCGAAAAGTGTTGCAAACAGACTCATTTAAAACTTCTTATTAAAATTCGGTAAAAGTTTTACGATTGTTTTACAAATATAATCTACTTGCTCCTCGGTAATATCATGAAAGGTTGGTAAATTAATGCCTTTTGAATAAATATGATGGGTTACGTCTGTTTGAATGTTTTTAAACATTGGCATATCAGAAATTGGATAAAAGTAGGGGCGCGAATCGATATTGTTGGCTTTTAGAAGATCCATGAATCGTTGACGTGATTCCTCATTAAAGTATTTATGCTCCAGACATATCATCCAGTATACCGGTGTTGACCAATTATTACTTTGATTTAATTTAATGTTGTCAATGTTAACTAATTGTGTATTGTACCAGTCAAATATTTGTTTTCGTTTCGCAATGAGCTCCGAAATACGTTGCATTTGAGCGCAACCAAGAGCTGCTTGCATATTGGTCATCCTATAGTTATAGCCTAGTTCATTATGCCAGTAGCGTTTATTCTTGTCCATGGCATGGTCGCGTAATATTCGACAGCGTTCGTTCAGCTCATCATCATTTGTTGTTATCATACCACCTTCACCAGTTGTAATAATTTTGTTACCATAAAAACTAAAGGTACCTGCATGGCCAATGCTTCCAACCTTTTTCTCCCCAATAAGAGCTCCGTGCGCTTCAGCTGCATCCTCTATTACCTTTAAATTAAATTCTTTAGCAATATCTAATATGGCATTCATATTTGCCGGTTGGCCATATAAGTGAACCGGCATGATAGCTTTAGTTTTTGGCGAAATAGCCTTACGAATGGCACTCGGACAAATGCCTAAAGTATCATCTTCAATATCAACAAAAACAGGTTTTGCTCCTGATAATTTAACAGCGCTTGCAGTGGCAATAAAAGTGAGATCCGGAATGATAACTTCATCACCTTCTTTAATACCCATAGCAGCTAGTGCCAGGTGAATGGCGACCGTACCATTTGATACGGATATGGCATGTTTTACGCCACAGAAAGTTGCAAATTCTGTTTCAAATTGATCGATGTATTGCCCCATTGATGACACCCAACCGGATGTAACAGCTTTATTAACAAATGCATGTTCTAATGGAGTAATTGATGGAATGGATATAGGGATGAATGAATTCATTACGTTTTTTTTAATCTAGTAATTTATCAAGTTGTTGGGTGTATAAATTTAAAGCGTAAATTTTTTGAGCATTTTTCTTATACCCCAACATTTGTTTCTGGTAAACAAGGTAGTTATTAATTATATCTTGCAAAAGATTGTTAATGTTTTCAATCCAATTGCCTTGAGTATCGTATGTGACAATGTTTTTATATTTAATGTTATTCGCAATCTCACCAATGCCACCAGAATTAAAACCAATAAATGGTTTAAGATAATCAATTGCCTCAAAAAAGATTCTACCAACTGGCTCATTCTCGTTAAAATGCATGATTATATCTGAATTATCATAGATATCACTAATGTCATCTATATGATTCCAAAATTTAATATTAAGAGATTTTATTTTTTTGATTTCTTCAACAAATTTTTTGGAAATAGGGTCGTTATTAGTTTGGCCATAAAAATTAAAGGAGATATTGGGAACTATAGCATGTTGTATGGATTTAAAGTAGTTTTCAATATTAGTTAAACCCTTAACTGGTGCAATACGACCTATAATTGCTATTGAATATTTCTTCTTTTCTTTTATATCAAGTCTTGTATCTGATCTAAATTGATAAGGATCATAAAGAGTTATGGTTTTTGCTTTAAGTTCTGGTTTAATAAAACCAGATATAAATTCAGATACGGAAATAAGAAGAAGGTTTGGTAAAGGCTTTGAATACCTTTTATGATCAGTATCTTCCTTAATTCTTAAATGTGAATAGAATTTAATTTTAGGAAATATTTTGGCAAGTAAATGTAAAAACTTAATATGGCCTCCTTCATTGGCATATACCTTTTTTATGCTTCCTTTTAAAAGCATGAATGCAATACTAATGTATAATAGATATATTTTTTTGAACGATTTTACTTTAAATTTTCCATCTGCTTCTGTTGATAGTTTTAATAGTTTTTCCTCAAAAATCGAGTTTGCAGGTACAAAAACAATGAAGCTATTACTTGTTTTAGAAAGGTAATCTAAGAGTACTCTTTCACTTCCATAAAAACTGCCGGAAGGTGAAATTATGATATTCGGCTCTTGCATATTGAATTCGGATTTCATTTTCTCTATTTATATTTTATTCTTTTTGATAATTTAATAAAGGGTTTTTCTACAAAAATATATTGTAAATATGAAATACCTATTGTTGCGGTGATAGCAATTATCGTTACAAATACTTTTGCTCCAATTGAAGAAGGTAGTTTATGTGCAATATTAATAATAAAGAATACAATTAAAGTATGAATAAGATATAAAGAATAAGATATTTTACCTAAGAAATTAAATAACCGAGATTTTATTCCGGGTTGAAATAATATAATTAATGATGTAAATATTTGAAATAGAAATATTGTTAATCCTAGAAAATATATAGTAAATGTAGCGATTGTAATGCATGTGAATATGAATTCATCACGTTTAATAATATTATTGATGTGTAAGGCCAATATAATACCAACTAGAAAAAGTGGGGAGTAGTAAAGTACATTAGAATCATTAATGGGACTAAAAAAATGAAGAGAAATAAACCCTGTATACGTTATTATTCTTATTAAAGGTTTTTTGCGAAATAAGGGGTAGATAATAGCAAAAAGTAAATAAAATTGAAACTCAATTGCTAGAGTCCAAAATACAATGTTAATCCATGGGTAACCTGAAAACGGAATAAGATAACCTAAATGCAGCATTACTTGCCATATATCTGGTATTGTAGAAGTCCCATTATAAAAAGGTGTAAATTCTCTTAATATGGAATAAACGATACATAACAATAGAGTTAAGATATATGGAGGTTCAATTCTTACTATTCTTTTCTTAAAGAATTGGAGTACATTATTTAAAGTATACTTTGTGTCAATCAAGGAGTAAGTTATGACAAAGCCTGAAATAATAAAAAAGATATGTATCCCATATTTCCCAAACCTGAAAATGCTTAGAAGAGTTTCATTGGTAAAGTAGTTGTTTGATAGACAAAATAAATGAAACAATACAACCATTAATGCAGCTAGGCCTCTTAATGGCAGTATTATTGATATGAACTTTTTCATTAATTTATTGCTGACCTATACTTATTTCTTGAAAGGATGTTTCGCCAATGTTTCATTTGCAAAAGGGTGATAATCTCCTTTCAGACCAATGCCATCTGAATGTCGTATATCGTGTACAATTTGAATAGACTGTTGTGTATTTTCTATTCCGAAACCGTTTCCATCAAGAATTTGTTTATAACTTTCCGTATGTAGGTCAGTAAATCCACCACTAAATTCAAATTCTTCATTTTCAATTTTTAAAGAACGGAATGTGGTTAATCCTTTTTCTTTAATTTCTTTAGGTATGGTATCATAGTTAATTGACAGGAACCAACGAACCCGCGCTTTTTCTAACTGCAAATAACCTGCTGCACGATCGTGTGTATGAATATTAACCACATTTTTATCTACCTTGCCAAATATCCAGGTCAGCATGTCAAAGAAATGTACACCTATATTTGTCGCAATTCCGCCAGACTTACTTTCATCTCCTTTCCATGAAGTATAATACCAGTGTCCGCGAGATGTAAGATAAGTTAAATCTATGTCGTAGATTTTGTCCTTTGGTCCTTCGTCAATACGTTTTTTTAGAGCAATAATACTCGGATGAAGGCGCAGTTGAAGAATATTATTTATTTTCTTTCCACTTTCTTCCTGTACACGCATTAATGCATCAATATTCCAGGGGTTCAGTACTAATGGTTTTTCACATATCGCGTCGGCACCTCTCCGTAGAGCCATACGAATATGTGCATCGTGAAGATAATTAGGCGTACAAATGGATACATAATCAAGCTCAATTTTTTTGTCGTACTTTAATTTTTCAACATGACGATCAAAACGTTCAAACTCCACAAAGAAATCTGCATTAGGGAAGTAACTATCCATAATGCCAACGCCATCATACGGATCGAGAGCAGCAAGCAAATTATTATTGGTTTCTTTAATGGCTTTTAAATGACGTGGAGCTATGTACCCGGCTACGCCTATAATTGCAAAATTTTTATCCATTCTATAAACTTATGATATTTTCAATTTGAATGATTTTATCCTTGTATTGATTGCTTAGGGCAAAATTAATTCGTTCTTTTTGTTTGGCAACCTCATTATGTTGTTTAAGCTCCTTAATAATTTTGTTAAAGAGCCCTGGATAGTTATCATTATTCCAGTCTGGAAGCATGTGTAATAAATGGCTATTTTTATTAAACATACTTACATTGCTCGCAATAATTGCTTTTCCATAGCTTAAATACTCCATTATTTTATGTGCATTGGAGCCTTCGTTTTTATCGAATAGATTGTTGTAACAGAGAAGGTAAGCATGAAAGTCGTTAAGTTGAGTTACTAAATTATCGGGCGACATTGCCCCATGTAGCGTGCAGTTTGATTGTTTCTTTAGATAAGTTATAAAACTTACTGATTCATCATTAGCACTTGCTCCTATGTTAGATTGTTTTGCACTGTAAGGTCCAAAAAAATGAAACTCTATTTGAGGATGTTCTTCAATAATTGTTGTTAACGATTTTCGATCTAGAATTTCACCAATCAATAAATTTCCCACATATGCCACCTTAATTGCTTCTTTTTTGTCTGAAGCAGCCTGATTGCTTTTTAATAAGTTAAGGGCATTTTGAGCGAACGCGCTGTTTAAGCCATGGTGAAATAAATGCTTTTCTTTATTGGTTTGTATACTGTTTAAAATAATTGGTGTAATTGATAATACATGCTCAAATCCTGAATATTCTGATCTGTATTTGTGGGGAATCTGATCAACCGGAAAAAAAAGCCTTTTACTTGCTTCGAACATTTTTAGTTTTGGAAATACGCCATTGCAATCAAACGAAATCAATAAGTCTGTTTTCCCAATCTTCCTATTTAGTTGAGGTATAATTACGCTTAAAATGAATAGATATAAAGATCTATAGTGAAATCGAATTTTTTCCAATAAAGGTAGTCTGGGATAGCTAATAAAGAAAAGTTTATTAGTAAAGTCGGCTTTACTGATTTTCCACTTGTGATTATTACTCTGACCTGAAAGGAAATATACTGTATTACCTTTTTTAAGCAGCTCTAAAGTATAATGGTGCTTCGAAAGAAGCATTTTACCCCATGGTTCTGGCGAAATAATTAATATACGTTTATTATTCAGTTCCATTATCGAATTATTCGACGCAAGCGTTCGGTTTTTTTCAATAATTTCATGTAATTTGCCTTAAGGTCTCGATCGGACTTGAAAGACTGATGTGGACGAGGAGGGGTGCGCATTATTGAATCAAATTCAGCTTCGCTTAATCTGAATTTTTTTAGTACATATTGCATGTCATCAGCTAGCTCATTATCATTATATAATGGCGTTTGCAATTCTTTTAAAGCATCTTCACGGGTAATTTGACCCGAGCAAATAAGCGTACTTAAGTGTGCCTTTCTTTTATCTACGCCAAACTTTTGAGGTAGAATAAACGCTTGATAGAATTTGGTAAAGACGGATTCATGATGTTTGCCACCATAATCGCGCCAGTTTAGCTCTTTTGTAATGGTTGCTTTAACTTCTTCTTTGTTATAATCAACATAATCCAAAATAGATATCGGAACAAGTTTATGAAATCCGGTATAATAGACGTATTTTTTGAAGTTAAGAGTAGGGTAGGTTTTAATTTTTTTAGAACCATACTTTTGATGAATATCTCTTAAGTTGGCATAATCCATTTTGCTATATATCCACGAGGAGGGTAAGATATGCTCAGTAACAATATTGGTACCACTAATGATATAACCAATATTTCGTTCCTTTGCTAATTTCCACATGGTAGCTTGTATAGCATGGTCGCTCACCACTTCAATATCAATTACAGACGCTTTTAGGTAAGCTAACTGAATATCTTTAAATTCTTCCCAATTGACTACAAGCGTATGAAGATCGAAATCAAGCGTGTTTACAATGTTATTGACGTTATGTACGGCCAGTTCAGAATTCCATCCATTATCTAAATGTACGGCTAAGGGGCGTAATCCATACTGTTTAACCAGTAATGCAACATAAGTACTATCAACACCTCCCGAAAGACCAATCAAACAGTCGTATTTTTTTCCTTGACCATCTTTTTTTATCTTTTCCACTAATTGGTGCAGTTTTTCACTTCGTTGAGGTTCTGGCAATAAGTTATTTTGAGCCGCACGTTGGTAATCGTGGTAATGATTAGAAACGCCTGCTGCGTCAAAGCTTATGTTTGGATCAGTTGTGTCCATAACTGTCTTGGTACACATCTGATAGGGGCGACCCAGTAAAAGTCCTGGATGATATATGCTGTCTTTAATGATATTCATTATGATATTTTTTAAACTTGACAGATTTGATTCGCATTTCGCGTGTAGATCTGTCAGGTTTTGATATTTTATATTCCTAAATATTGGCCAATTTTTTCAAGATTTAGTTTGCTTTTATGGCAAAATTCAAAATTAGAACAATTGTCAAACCAATCAACAACCTCTTGTCGTTTTATTTTAGTTTGTTTATTCGAAACACAACTTAAATAGCTGCTCCATCCATATTCTACCGGATGATCCGTGAAGCCATGATGAACGGGATTGTTGTGGATATACAAAACAACTTGCTTTAAATTTTCTTCAGAATCAATTAGTTTTCGTTTAAAAGGCCGTTCAAAAAGGGCCCCATGGCGGTTATATTTATTGTTGAAGTATTTTGAATAGCTGTTAAAGAGATGAGAAAAATGTTTCGAGGGATTAGGGACTTTTAACGCTGACAGGTCAGTGACGCTGTCAGGTTTGTCTATCGTTTCCCATTTATTGTTACTAAACCCGACAGCGTTTTTTAACCTGTCGGTGTTTGCAGACTTATATATAATATCACCTTTTATTTGTAGCAATAGATGAAAGTGGTTTGTCATCAGAACCCATGCAAAAGTATCTGCAATTTAAGAAATATACTTATCATACAAATTAAGAATGTACTGGTAATTGCTTTCTTCTTTAAATAAATTGCAACTGTTAATACCCCTATTGTAAATATGATAAAAGTGGTTGGATTCTAGTATTTGCATTTTAATTTTGGTTCTGCCAACAGCAGCTGTATCTTCTGATCTTATAATTTCTCAAATAATTGAGTTTTTAACTCTTCTTGTTTTGGATAGTTAATCATGATGCCATTTTCGCGACCAGTATAAACAAAGCGACTACCAGCAGCAACAGCTGACGCTCCGGCATCAATAGCTTCTTTAAAATCTTCGATGTTTCTAGCTCCTCCATTAGCCACTAAAGGAATATTTATTTGATGACTTAAAGCGTTGATCAATTTTGTATCATAACCTTTAAAGGTGCCTTCGTGATGGACAGCAGTAAGCATTATCTCACCTGCACCAGCTGACTCCATGCGTTGACAATAGCTCACTATGTCTTCTTTGTGTTTTGTTTGTCTACTATTTGATACTAACTTGTATTTGCCCCATAAGCCAAGTTTCACATCCACAGCAACCACGATGCTTTGATTGCCAAAAATTCTAGCCGCTTCTGTTATTAACTCTGGGCTTTCATGCGTAATGCTATTGAGTACCACCTTTTCTATACCACAGTCAAAGGCTCGCTTAATATCATCCAGTGTTTTTAAACCACCACCGTAAGCCAATGGCATAAAAGCTTCGGAAACCATATCCTCCAAGGCATTAAAATTTGGACGCCGTTTATTTGGAGTAGCTGATATATCTAAGATGACTAATTCATCCACTTCTTTGTCATTAAAAATGCGGACCGCATTAATGGGGTCGCCAATGTAGTTAGCCTTGCTAAAACATATTGTTTTAACTAAGCCTCCATCTTGAAGAAGTAATGCGGGTATGACTCTAACTCTACGCAATTTGGTTAAGTATTAGTTATTAATGTGTGGTGATCAAGGAAAACTAACTAAAGTTCTGCAAATTTCTTAAGTATCTCCATGCCGTATCGATGACTTTTTTCGGGATGAAACTGCAAGGCAAAAATATTCCCTTTTTCCAATCCACAGGGAAATTCGTAAGCATAATTGCAAGTGGCACTTACAATAGCAGCGTCATCTGTTGAAAAATGATAGGAGTGCACAAAATAGTAACGATGATCCTCAGATTGATTATTAATAATGCTCGAATTCTTTCTTAAATTAATATGACTCCAGCCCATGTGTGGAACTTTCTGTTGCAGATTCAATCTATTAGTATCAAATTTCACATTGCGCATATTAAAAAAACCAAGACCGGATTGTTTCCCTTCCTCACTGTTTAATCCCATTAATTGAGCGCCCAGACAAATACCCAATAGTGGCGTGCCATTCGTTGCTTTTTCAACGATGGTGTCAAATAAATTTGAGGTTTGCAGTTGTTCCACACCATGATCGAAAGAGCCTACACCTGGCAGAATGAGTTTCTCTGCGGCTGCAATGGTTTCAACTTTATCACTTATCTGGCTTTGATAACCCAATTTGCGTAACATGTTTTGTATGGAACGGATATTGCCCGCTTTATAATCGATAATGGTGATCATTGGCTAATGTTTGGATGCTTCTCTTTGAGTCTTCGGAATTTATCTTCAGATAGATAACCATAGTATTTGTGAGGATGTTCATATCTCACACATTTCTCTTTATCAAGGTTTTTAATGATTTGAGCAGGGTTTCCACCAATTATGCAATGGCCATCTTCGAATGATTTGGTGACTACGGCGCCCGCGCCAACTATTGTAAAATCACCAAGTCTTACACCCGGCATAATCTTGGCACCAGCTCCAATCCATGAGTATTTACCTATGCTAACTCTTTTAGGGATATGTTTGCGAGAATCATATATATCATGATTGGCGCTAACGATTATAACGTTGGGTGCAATTTGAGTATAATCACCTATTGTAATGCCACCTTTTCCTTGAATATAACATCCTTTCATGATTCCTGGGCAAGAGTCAATTCCTGCATAAATATTCTCCCAATCGAACACTTGGCTTGTTGGATGTACTGGCCAATAAACTAGCTTATTTCCTCCAATTCCCAATACTTTTTGTTTAAACCAAAATTTAAAGGATATTGGATTTTGATAATTGTTGGTTTTTCTGATAAAGGAAAAAAACGGCAATTTGGTTATAATTGCTATTGGAATTTGCCAGGGTTTACGTAGAAAGTAGTGCATATTATTTTATTAGGCTATGTTTGCCACTTATGACACTAATTGTCATTGAGGTATTTGAGTGTTTCTCAATTTTTTTGATGAAGGAGATTGGTGATAAATTTTTGCTATAATATTCTAAAACGTTATCTCGTATACTTTCAATATTTTTATTATCCATTTTTAACGCTAAGTCAATGGTATTAATTAGATCTTCTTTTGATTTATATGTAAGACAATTGATGTTATTTTCTAATTGGGGGACGAAATAGGTGTCATATTGTAAAATTGGTATTACTCCACAAGCCATTGCTTCAATAATATTGTGGCAAAATGGCATTTCAAAGCCAGGTGGAGCAATGAAGAACTTGAAAGTAGCAAGCGTTATCGGCCAATCTTTATGAGCAATACGATTTGTATTACTATCACTTAGAAATATTTTATTAGTACCATTTTCAAGTTCTGTAGTAATGCTTTCTTCGAAATTAGAATATAAAATTTCAAATATTCTGTTTCTATTTATTAAATCCGGAAAGTGTTGATTTAGTTGAGTATAGCTCGGGTGATTAATTTGACCAGCAAAACCAATTTCAACTTTTTTTGTCGTGCTTGATATCTCATTTAAAAATATATCAACATGTTCTAACTTCCTGAATCCATTATTGATATATAAGAGAGGATGAAAAGGAAAAGGTAATGTGTAAGGGTGATTTTTAAAAGCTAGTTGGTAATCAATGGTTATATTTTTTTTAAAAATTTTATCGACCGAATTTACTTTAATATCACTTATAAATATGGCGTAATCATATTTATTCAACTGTCTTTTGGTGTAGAAAATGGATGTATTTAAGAATTTGAATATCTCAAATATATATAAGCCACTACACGACTTGTAAAATGAATAGCTCGGTTTAAGGTAAATATCATATTCGCTTAACCTATACGTGTTAATTAGATTAAATATATATCTTCCAAGGTCACCTTTTTCTAAACTAAATACAACAGCTTTTTTATAAGTTTGTTTATGTTTTGAATGGATGAAGTGTAATGTAAAGGCATAGAGAGTATTGGTGAACCTAAACTGACTACATGCATATTCATAGTTTCCTTTAAATGAATAGATGAGAAGTCTATAATTTTTTTTTAAAACGTTACCTATCAATTTACTTAGAATTAAAAAATAGAATGGTTTTATTTATTATATAGTTTTGTTGTTCTAATGTTAATTCAAAGAATAAAGGAAGTCTTATTAAACAATCACTATATTTCATTGCTTCAGGTAATAACCTGTTATCGTGCTTGTCCTTATAATAATCACTAAGGTGCAAACTTTGGTAATGAAATACGGCATGTATATCATGCTTTCGAAGGAATCCTATCAATTCTTTTCTTATATCTGGGGTTTTACATGTAAAATAGAAAAGATGACCATTTTGTTCAGTATAATTGGGAATTTTTGGTAGCGCTATTTTACCACTATTATGTAAGGGAGTCAAGGCCTCATAATACCTGTTCCAAATATCTTTTCGTTTTGATTGAATTAAATCTATGTTTTCCAATTGGGCAAACAGAAAAGATGAATTAAGTTCACTTGGGAGAAAGCTACTTCCTGTATCAACCCATCCATATTTATTTATTTCACCTCTGAAAAACTCTGCTCTATTTGTACCTTTTTCCCATAATATTTCAGCTCGCTTTATAAGCTTTTTATCATTAATAATTAATAATCCACCTTCTCCACATTGTAGATTTTTTGTTTCATGAAAACTATAACAACCTAAATGGCCTATTCCTCCTAATACTTGACCTTTGTAATAGTTGTCGATTGCTTGTGCTGCATCTTCCACGACCATTAAATTAAATTGATCTGCTAGTTGCATAATTTTATCCATGTCGCAGGCGATGCCAGCATAATGCACAGGAACTATAGCTCTTGTTTTATCGGTTATTAATGATTCAATTAAATTTTCATTAATTCCTGGATGGTCCTTTTTGCTATCAACAAATACTATTTTAGCCCCTTGTCTAATAAATGCTAATGCAGAGCTGACAAAAGTATATGATGGTATAATAATTTCGTCTCCGGGCTGAATATTTAGCAATAGTGCACACATTTCTAAAGCATCGGTGCAACTTGTTGTTAGTAAGGTCTTATTAAAATTAAATCTATTTTCAAAGAATGAATGACACTTTTTAGTATAAATACCATTTCCACTTATTTGTCCTGAATGCACTGCTTCATATAAGTAATGGACTTCTTTTCCTGATAAATATGGTTTATTAAATGGAATCATTTCAATTGATATTAGGAGGTAATTAAATGAAGTGTGGTATTAGCCCTTATAACCTTGAAGCCTAAGCCTATGTATGAATTATTTACTGGATAATTATTCACTAAAACATTATGCTCCATGCGATCAATTCCATTGTTCTTGGCCCATCTAAGTCCTTCAATATTTATTCCTTTGAAAACACCTAAACCTCTTGCTTCTTGTGATACAGCTCCAATTCCTCCCGCAGCGAATGATTCCCTATTGTTATGAAAGATTTTAAAAGATAAGAAACCGAGTATTTTTTCGTTTTGTTCTGCAACTATCATGTGATCCGCAATAGACTTATCTGTAAGACTTCTATATGCCCAATCAGTGTAAACTTCCAGGCAATTACTTTTATCTAACATTTCGTTAGAAAAGTAATGTCCATAATTGTAAAAAGAATTTTGAGCAATGTTTTTTATCGCTTCACCGTCTTTAATCTCCGCTTCACGAAGGTTAAAGCTTTTGCTCTGGAAAATTGGTATTTCTTTTTTTAGATTATAACTAAAAGTATGTTGGTAATCTTTTGTTTTGAAGCCAATTGCTTCTAACTTATTAATTGCCTGAATATTTTCAACTGATTGTCTGCTAATTATTAGTTTGATCCCAATTTTGTTAGCGAAAATTTTCAATTTAGGATTTAGCAAAATGTCAATATCGTTAATTTTGGCAATATTGAATCCGAAACGTTTGGTATCTAAATCACTAATATATTGTTTTAATAATGTCATAATAAGAGAATATTAGGTATTACTTACTTAGCGTATTAAATAAATTTATACTTAATTGTATTTTATTTTTTTTACTAAATACTTTCATTACAATTCTTCTGTTATTTAACTGTTCACTTGGATGAAGAGGTTCAAGAGCGAATTTGTTATTTAAGTTAAGATCGAAGTCTATGGAGTATATGATTAAGTCCAAGTCTTTTAGGTATTTATAGAGTGTGTTATTTTTCGATAAATATACTTTTGCTCCAAGATATAATGAGGCAATTATATTACCTACAGCTTGTTGTCTATCATGGTTCATTATTACTATTGGACATTTTTGTAAGATCAAAGTATATTTATTGAGAGGCATAAATTCTTTAATAGGTTTAAAATTATCATTAAAAAGCTTAGTGCCTATTTCGATAACTTTCTCACAATATGTTAAATCACCATAGCTAAGAGGTGTATAAATTTTTTTATTACCCAATGGTATTTTTGAAAGTTTAACAAGCCCATCTAAATGATTGTTAGTTGGGTAGCTGGAATTTCCAAATAGTATTCCATTTCCCTCAACATTTTTATTAAGTAGGTTTTTGGCGATAATTTCTTCGTACGAATAGTAAATGTAAGGGATAAATGTTGAATTAAATTCTTTTATATATTTTTTGAATAAGTGATAGTCTTGTGGAAGTGTAGTGACAAAGTAGTCTATTTTTGGGATTGTCATTCTTAGAATTGTATCATAGTCCAGAGATTTTAAAATATAAAGTGAATATAATTTATAAATTGGAAATAAAAAGTGCTTTATTTTTGTTCTAAAGTAACCTTTCTGTTTTCTTATAATTTTCTTATTGGTTATTTCCTGATAAATATTTTTCTTTATAGCTATAAGATTGTAACCATCAGCTCCCCAAAATATCCATGCAATTTTTTTAATTTTTCTGAATTCATATATTGCTTTACATTTCCAGTAATTAAGACTATGAGCGATAAGTGTTACTTCTATTTTCTTTAACTCTTTGGGAATGTCTTTTATAGAACTTATAAATAGAATATTTGGAATTGCATGATATTCTTTATTAAGTGATTCTAGTCTTTCTTTATTTGTGTAAATAACAAAAGTATGATCAACTTTAATTTCGTATATGTTAAAATTTATAATAGAAGATAAAATTTTTTCATCATCTAATAAATGTACTATCATAATCTACTTTTTCGGGAATTAAGGTTAAATAGATTTAAAAACATTGTTCTACTTCCTCAAAATAATTATATTATAAATGTTATAATTAAAGAATACGAAGTTTGCAATTTTTGTAAGTGTACTAATTGTACTTCAAATTAAATCCTAATAGGTTTAGAATAGATTTGAAACAATTTTTAAATCGTACACCAAAATTGTAATGTTCTTGATAATGTCCCATTGAGCTTTCTTCCCATCCAATATGCTTAACAGCATCGTTTTCTAAAGTAATACCATAATAGCCTTGATTTTTATACCATAAACTAATTCCTCCTTCGGTACTTGCTTTTGACGCATATGTTTCTATTAGTTTATAATCTTTTGTTCTTAGAAGGCCTGGATTAAAAGAACAAGTTATCCAATCATATTCTTTAAACTCTTCTATCATTTCGAATTTATAATATCTGATATTTTCAACACAGAAAGAGTTGGGAAAGACTTTAATAGAAGGATGATGAATTTTGATATCATGTTCGATACTTCTTAAGCCAACTTGCTTAACTTGTGACCTACCTTCCAAGATTTTTAATGAATCTTCTATAAAATTAGGCCTGTAAAATTCCCAATCATCTTCGCAATGAAAGATATATTCGGTTTTAACCTCAGCATAGGCTCTATCAATGCTTTTAATTTGTTTTAAAGGCTTGTCGTTAAAAATTATCTTATAATGGTCTCCATAGAGACTTATTAATTCCTTCTTAACCTTCTCTTTGCCCGAATCCTCTATGATTATTCGGTCTTTAATCGGATAAGTATTGTATTTTTCAAAACTATCAATGGTTCTTTTGAGTAAATGAAGTCTATCGCAACTTGTTATTACTAAAGTCACATCTTTATTCGAAACCATATATTGTAAAATTTTACTTTTTGTTGAAATTATGAAGAACGGATGAATTTATTAATTTTAATGTCTTTTAGAAGATTCTTATATAAATAAATTTTTTTAATGCCTTTGCTTGCCACAAAAGCTTTTTTGAATCTCTTTTGATACAAGTGAGATTTAAATAATTGATAAAAGTAATAATTAAAGAAACTCTTTAAACTTTCCTTTGGAATAGAACTAATTGTATTTATGGGATAATATTTTTGATCCACATTTGAAAGAGATCTCCAAATTTTTTCCTTTTTAATAACTTTAGCATAAGCATAATACATTCCATTTATATCTGATGAAAATTGGGATGCTTCCTTCTCACTTTCAATAGATGTTTTGGAGTTATTGTGCAATCTAAAGATGGCTATAGTTTTGTTAATTTTAACTACCCGTTCCTGTCCATAGGTAAATAGGAAACGATTCCACATGTCAAGATCCATGGCATAATGATAATTTGTATTTACACCCTTAAGAGCTCTTATGCATGGCATGCTGTAAAATAAACCTGGCTGATTAAAGCCACATTCTTGAATAGTTTTATTAATATCTTTATAGATCTTTACTGGTGGAATTGTGTGTTGTGTTTTATCAGTTGTTAAAGCCGTAGTTAAGCCAGATACAACAAGGCATTTATTTTTTATATATTCTTTGGCGATATAAAATAGCGCAAATGGTTGAAGATAATCATCTGAATTTAACCAGTTAAACAAATCACCTGTGCATTTTTTTAGACCTTTATTAATAGCATCACTTTGGCCATTATCTTTTTCCGTAACCCAATAAGTTATATAGTTTTCATATTTTTTTATGATATTAACTGTATCGTCAGTACTACCGCCATCAATTATTATTAGTTCAAGATTTGGATAGTTTTGTAACAATATAGATCTGATTGTTTCCTCAATATATTGTCCTTGATTATAGCTTGGGATAACTATTGATATTTTAGGCCATATAATATCTTGATCATAAAAAGGTAGTTCGACTTTATTATTGTTTGGCCAAACATCTGAACTATTGTTGTTTGAAATTGGAAGCGATAAATTAATTGTTTTAACCATTAAAGATTTAGTCTTTTACTGTTGCCTTATACTGAGAGTTTTTTATCCATCAAAATTGCTAAAAGTATTGTTTACGTTTCGAGTGATGTTTAAAATTTAGTTAGTCGTAATTTTGAGAATATGCGGTATTTTATAATCCTTTTTAACGGTATTTCAGATTCATAAAAGTTCCATTTAGATTGTTTTATAAATTGATCAAATTTCTTCGAAAACCTCTCATTTATTTGATCATACTCTCCATAAGCATTTAAGAAGTCAGAGCCTAGAAAATTAGCATAACCATTAAAAAAATCTTTCCATTTTTTCTCGTTATAAGTTTCTTTCCATAAATCAATATGAGACGAGTTAGGTATTTTATTGGCTATGATTCCTGTAGGATCTCCCATTTTTCCTTTAAACTTAAGGTTATTTGAGTAATTCAGAATTTCTGCATTGTATGGAAGGTTTAGCCATTTATAAAGTTGTTTAGTATGATGTTCTGGATTACTTAATAGTTCCTCATATTGTATCGAAACAACATTTCTATTCTTTTTTTGCTCTATCGTGAATTGATGCAGTAGTTTAGGAGCTACTAAGATATCCCTTTTATGAAATAGTAATTTTTGTAAACTATCTTGATTCCATGTTTTAATAATTGACGATAAAACAGCAAAGGGATTTCGTTTTAGAATAATAATCTTTGCATTAGGAAAATGGTATGTTATTTCATTTAAGATTTCATAATAACGAGGTGTTTTATCTAATATATATGATTCATTTTTAGTTCTAATTTGCTCATATTGATTTAATAAAAAGTTAGATAAGTCATTGTCAAATTTTTCTTTGTTAATTTTAGACTTAAAATCATTAATACCTTCATAAGCTAGCCTACTAGAATATTTTGCCAAACCAAGTTCAGGTTTATTATAGGTGAAGAATGGAAGTAATAGCCAAGGTTCACTAACAGTGGCAACATGATTATTATTAGAAAGCAGGGCTTGTAAAAGGGTAGAGCCAGACCTTGGCTGAGAAACAATAAAAATGAGATTCTTATCGGTCATTATTAATATCTAAATATTGATTACTTGCCAATTGTGTTCTGTAATAAGATAGCTCTTGGTATTGTTTAAGACATTACCAGAATTATAAACATCCTCTGCCTTTATTTCAATATCTGCCACTTTGGTAGGTGGAATAATGAATGTAATATTTGGGAGAGAAACTCCAAAAATCAAATTATATTTTCCACCAGCTAAATTAATATTTGGTATTGTCAGGTTAACTTTTATTAAACCTTTACAATTTCCGCTTGAGTAACCGCTAATAGGTTCTGTTGAAAGGAACAATAAATTTTCTTCTTCCAAGCTTCTAATTCCAGCAATAAATGCTGGATTCTTAATACTTGAATGAAAAAATACCTCGAATGTAAAATTTGCGCTTTGTCCACTTACCAAACTTTTGTTATCATTAATGATAATTTTCTGTAGTTCAACGCCGTACTCTTTAGATTTTAATTCAACTTTCGAGGTGTTTATTTTATTATCGTCTATATACTGCTTTATAATGCCCTCAGTTAGTCCAATATTGGTTAGTAAGCCATTTTTTAAAATAAGGCTTTTCGGACACAGATTTTTAACTGCCGCCATATTATGACTAACAAACAATACCGTTCTACCTTGATTTTGGCTGACATCCTGCATTTTACCTATGGCTTTTTTCTGGAACTCGGCATCGCCTACGGCCAATACTTCGTCTACTACCAGTATTTCGGGCTCCAGATGGGCAGCTATGGCAAAACCCAGGCGCACCGTCATACCGCTAGAGTAGCGTTTGGTGGGGGTGTCGAGGTATTTGGCTACACCGGCAAAGTCTACTATCTCATCTAACTTACGGTCAATCTCCCATTTTCGCATGCCCATGATGGTGCCGTTCATATAGATGTTCTCCCGGCCAGTCATCTCGGGGTGAAAACCGGTGCCTACCTCTAAGAGGGAAGCAAGTCGGCCTTTCACTTTAATGCTGCCAGTTGTGGGGGAGGTGACACGACTAAGGAGTTTTAGCAAAGTGCTCTTGCCAGCTCCATTCTTACCGATGATACCTAATACTTCGCCTTCTTTTACTTCGAGGTTAATATCGCGTAGGGCGGCTACCAATTCGCCTTTCTCGGCTTTCTGGGTGCGATCGTTTACATGGCCTACCTTGGCATAGGGATCGTCCTGGCCGAGGATGTTCATGCGTACGAATCGGTTAAGGTCGTGGCTTAAAGTACCAGTTCCTACTTCACCTAACCTATATATTTTACTAAGGTTTTCTATTTTAATAACAGTATTACTCACTGTACGTTTCTTTTTTTGTCCACGAATTTCACCAATTGTCACTAATTTTTTTCTTTTAATTAGTGAGATTCGCGTAATTAGTGGATAGTTTTTTTCAATTTTATATCTACTAGTCCATTGCAGGTAGACTATAATACAATTCGTTTATACTTCAGCGATTGTTCACCAAAGTTAACAAGTATTCCTAATCTAAGTCTTGTTGCTTTTAAATAGTTCAGAACTTGTGCTTCATGCACACTTTCTAAATAATTAACAGCTTTAAGTTCAATTATTATCTTGTTGTAGCAAATAAAATCTGCTATGTATGATTTCTTCAAAGGTTGTCCTTTATACTCAATGCCAATAGGTACTTCGCGGTTAAAAGGTATGCCTTGACTTGCTAGCTCCATTTCCAATGCTTCAGCATAGACTGCTTCTAAGAAGCCACATCCTAATTGACGATGAACGGTCATGCAGGCTCCGACGATTATATAAGCTTCGTCTTTATATATTAACTCTTGTTGTTTGAGCAGGTCAGGCATATAAATTAATTTATCCACTAATTTAGCTTCGCTGATTTTCAATTCACGAATGGCACTAATTTTCTTTTTTATTATTTGTGTAATTGGTGTAATTCGTGGATCTTAATATTTTATCATGTAAATCCAATAAAAAAGCATGGATTCTTTTACACCGTGTCGATAGGTTACGTTCTGTTTTATGGAAGATGATGATTTCAAAAAACTAACTATGTATCGATTTTAAATAGCTTTATAAGGTGATTATTTAGTACTTTAATTTCAGGAGTTGTCATGTTTCCCAGTCTTCCTAATACTAGTTCATTATTAATGGTAGCAATCTTATTAAGTCTAATTATAGATGTTCTTTTAAGACCATTTGCAGATGATGGTTCTAACTTAATATCTAATTCTGATTGATATTTTAACTGTGTTGTCAGAAAGCATACCGTTACATCGGAGTTGTCATCTACAAGAACTAAGGCAGGACGATTTTTGACACCACTTAAGTCAGTGAATGGAAAGGGAATTAATACAATGTCGCCTTTATTCATTTATATTTTTCCTTTAAATCATTGACCGTATATAAATCCTCTTCATCGTTAAGGTAGTTAAATGCTGAAGAAGAGGATGAAAGTAGTTGTACACCTTCTGAAATGATTGAATCATCTAATTTACTTAACAGATACTCAGCAAAATCACGCACTTCGTCCACCTTTTCGGCCGGAAGTTGATTTAAAGTTTGTATTGTATTTTCTATCAGAGCTTGCTTATTCATAGTTTTCGCTTAATCGCAACAAGATATCAAATGAGGATTGATTTGTCAATTAAATTCACTTATATGTGATTGTTTTTTTGTCCACGAATTTAGCTACGCTGATTTTCAATTCGCGAATTGTCGCTAATTTTTATTCCCAATAATTTAATTCGTTTAATTAGCGTCATTAGCGGATCTTTTACACCGTGTCAATGAAGTTACGTTCTGTTTTATGGAAGATGATGATGCCTAAGAATAAGATGACCGTTGCCACAATCGCACTATAACCAAGACTTGCCCATGAAAAATGACCGGCTCCAAGAAAGGCGTATTTAAAGCCTTCAAGGATAGGGGTGAAGGGGTTTAGCATCAGTATGTCCTTCATTAGGCCTGGCTCTATGGTACTAACCGGATAAATAACTGGTGAAGCGTACATCAATAACTGCACACCAAAGGTTAACAAGAAGGTTAAGTCGCGGTACTTGGTTGTCCAGCTTGTAAAGATGATGCCTGCACCCAAACCAAACATGGCCATTAAAAGAATGTATACTGGCAGTAATGCAATGGTCCAGTTCGGATTAACAGAGCCTTCCTGAGCAAATAGGTAATAACAATAGACCAATAAAAATAAGGTGAACTGTATACCAAATTTAATGAGACCACTTGTGACCTTAGCGAAGGGCATGATTAACCTAGGGAAATAGACCTTTCCAAAAATATTAGCATTTTCAGTAAAGGTTTTGGCTGTTGTGTTAAAGCTCTCTGAGAAATAGTTCCATATGGTTACCCCAGCAAGGTAAAACAATATTTGAGGCGTGCCATCGGTACTGATTTTTGCAATGCGCCCAAATACCATCATCATCATTAGAGATGTTAGTACAGGCTGCACAATAAACCAAATAGGGCCCAGTATAGTTTGTTTGTAAACGGTTATGATATCGCGCTTTACGAACATCTTCAATAAGTCGCGATAGGACCATATTTCTTTAAAGTTGATGTCGAATGCGTGTCGCTTGGGGCGTATTATTAAGTCGTAATCTTTCATTGTTGTCCGCTAATTTAGCTACGCTGATTTTCAATTCACGAATTAACGCGAATTTATTATTGTGTTTTTTGTTTCCCTTTTAGAGCCTTCCGAGTCAAGCTCGGAACAAGTAATCCTGTTTTATCAGGAGTTGCTCCATAGGATGGGCGTGAATGGGTTAAAAAGGAGCGGCTCTTTGGCAAGCTCTTTAAAAATGAGCCGCTCCATAAATTCTTTTCATGAATTGAATCACTTACTGCAATGCCTTCGGCTCGGTGAGTCACAGGGATACACCATTGCAATTAATTGAAACGGTGCAAAAGTAATATTGTTACGTGAATTTATTAACATTATTTAGGTTTACTACTTTCTTCTTTAACCTTGCAACTTTACCACCTTATCTCGGATTTTATATATTGGTATGCTAAGTCAACGCCTTCTTCAATGCTCAACGTGTTAGTATCAACAATTACCTCAGTATTTTCAGGTCGGTCGAATGGTGCATCCAGTCCGGTAAAGTTCTTAATCTCACCAGCCAGGGCTTTTTTATACAAGCCTTTAGGGTCGCGTTGGCTGCATGTTTCAAAAGAGGCATCTACAAATATTTCGATAAAGTCATTGCCAATAATTTCACGCGCCATTTGGCGTATCTCGGTGGTTGGGGAGATAAATGCATTGATGGTAATGATGCCACAGTTCAAAAATAACTTGTTTATCTCTGCTATACGGCGTACGTTTTCGGTACGGTCATCGTCAGTAAAACCAAGATTATTATTAATACCTGTACGTATGTTGTCGCCATCTAATACTTGAGTTAAGTAACCACGTTCTGCTAAACGTCGTTCCAAGCCATGTGCCAGGGTGCTTTTTCCTGAACCAGAGAGGCCAGTTATCCAGATGACTTTAGCTTTTTGCTTGAGATATTGCTCTTTGTCGTCTCGGTTAAGGTAAATGTTTGTTGGGTGTATGTTGTTCATGTTTTGTCCGCTAATTGCGCTAATTATTTTTTTTAAAAGTATCAAGATTGCCCTTCGGCTTCCCTTCAACGTTCCTCAGGGTAAATTTATGTCCACGAATTGTCGCGAATTAAATAATTATATTCCCTTTTAGAGCCTTTCCCGATTCCGATAGCTATCGGGATTATCGGGAGGTGCTCCGCAGGAGCGAGGTAATTGTGCTAGGATGTTCGATGTATTCTTCTATTGTCTAACAGCGAAGCGATCTATTATCTAACAGCAGCTTGCTGCGGTCTAATCTCTATCAAACGGATGCTTTGCTTGTTCCAATTTACAAAGAGGATGATAATCTCCTACAAGCCCAACAGCTTTAGTGTTTCTGATGTTATGTACTATATCAATGGCTTGACGTGTATCACCAATTCCGTAGCCTTCACCTTTTAGTATACTTTCGTAGCTTAGTGTATGCAGGTCGGTAAAACCACCACTGAACTCAATTTCTTCTCCGTCCATTGTTATGGAGCGATAGGTGCGCATACCTTTATCTTTAATAGCCTGTGGAATGGTATCGTAATTAATGGATAAGAACCAGCGCACCCTGGCTTGTTTGAACTCAAGGTAACCTGCTGCCCGGTCGTGGGTATGAACATGTACCGTATTACTTTGAACAGGTCCGAATACCCAGCTTAGCATGTCGTAAAAATGTACGCCTATATTGGTAGCTATACCACCTGACTTACTTATATCCCCTTTCCATGAGGTGTAATACCAATGCCCACGTGATGTTAGGTAAGTCAAGTCAATATCATATATCTTGTCGGGTCCACCTTCTTCAACTTTCTTTTTAAGAGCGATGATACTTGGATGATGCCTTAATTGAAGTATGGTATAAATCTTGTTTTTTGATTCTTCCTCAATCTCTTGTAAGGCATCGATGTTCCAGGGATTTAAAACGATTGGTTTCTCACAAATTACATCAGCACCACTTCTTAATCCAAAGCGAATATGGGAATCGTGTAAGTAATTTGGCGAACAGACTGATACAAAATCTAAAGGTGTATTGGCACGTTTTAGTTTCTCTATATGACGATCGAAACGCTCAAACTCCACAAAAAAGTCAGCATTAGGAAAATAACTGTCCATGATGCCTACTCCGTCATAGGGATCAACGGCAGCTATTAACTGGTTACCTGTTTCTTTGATGGCTTTTAAATGCCTTGGTGCTATGTAGCCTGCTGCGCCTATAAGTGCAAAGTTTTTCATTTTTCTTGTCCGCTAATTGCGCGAATTTTTGCTATTTAATTAGTTTTATTCGCTTGTGTTTTCTCCCCTTTAGGGGTGCTCCGTAGGAGCGGGGTTTTGGAAGTGTGAATGTTGATTTATTGATGAGAGATTAAGGATTATAAATCTCGTTTAATCACTAATCTTTAATCGATAATCCTTAATTGATAATTTTTTTGCAAAACTCCACCTTCAATACCTCGCTATACAATTCCTTGTCGCTCCAGGCATCTTCCCATTCCGGAAAAAGTGCGTTCGTAGCAAACATGTAGGCATCTAGTAATAATAGTTCATTCTTACTCACTAAATATTCGTAGATGGCTGTATGGACTGTCATTAGTTCGAAGGAATGAATGCTGGTGCGCTTATTAAATAGTTTATTGAGGCTTCCTTCTTTTACCAGATTATCCGTGATTAATTCACAAGATTTATTTTCTCTAGCTAAGAGGGTGTCTTTTTCCAATTTAAGGATAACATCTTCTGTCATAATGGATAAATCGTCCTCTATTTGCGCCATAATGCGTTTAGTGGCTAACTCCTTAACATGCATTAATATTAAACGCATATATGTGAAGAAAGGCACTTCAGGATAATCTTGAGCAAGCTTTTTTACTTTCAGCTTCTTTAAATCTTCAATGTCATCCAAGGCATTCAGTAGCTCTTCAATCTTTTCGTCGTGTTCATCACTTTGTGTACCACTCATGCTTTGCGGAATAGTATCGTCATCTACTTCAATTTCAAGGAAGTTCATCATTTGCTGACGTGATTCCATTATTGCTTCCAGTCCAAACTGATTATAAAATAAACGTTTTGATACATAAAGTAATTCTACCGCATTCTCTTCATTACTTTGGTTACCCTCAGCTAATAGTGTTTTAAAACGATCCAGATCTTCGTGGCGTTCTTTTAGTGCTTCGGTGTATATGTATTCTTCGAGTGGAAGGTCTTGGTCGTATTGCATTGCAGATTAATTACTGATTAAGGAGTATTGATGAACGATTAAGGATTATTGATTAAGTATATGGTTGATGATTTTATCGTTTGGGTTGTTGACGTTGGTAATTATATAAGCCTGTTAATTTATGAGATATAGTATCTATTTTATTTTTAAACGCCTCTAATTCTTCAGTGTTTAAATAATTAAGGTCACATGCAATGATTAGTTGGTTCGCTACTTCCATTAAGCTGGTATATGCCATTTCGGTAAAATGACTTTTGTCTTTAGGAGAGAATCTGGAATTACCTTCAGCAATATTGGATGATATTGAGATTGATGCCCGTCTTAGTTGGCTTGTTAGTCCAAATATCTCTTTGTCAGGAAAAGTACTTGTTACTTCATAGATAGCCTTTACCAGTTCTCTTGATAATTGCCATACATCCAATTTTTCAAAGCTAAATTGCATACTTCAAACTTTTATGGTAACGTAATTACTTCCCTAATCCATAATCCTTCATCCTTCCTCCCCAACAACTAACCCTTAACACCTACTGCCTAGCCACTATAATATTTCGTGTACCAATCAATAAAGTGTTTTAATCCTCTGTCTATACTGGTTGCGGGCGTAAAGTTGATACGTTCTTCCAAGTCGGATATGTCGGCATATGTTCTATATACATCACCTTTTTGCATGGGCAAGAACTCTTTAATGGCTTGTTTACCGATGTGCTTCTCCAAGGTGCTGATAAAATCCATTAGTTTCACCGGTTTATTGTTCCCAATGTTAAACAAACGGTATGGTTTTTCTTGTTCCCCATTTTTATCGAAAGGTAAATCGATGAGCTTTTCTATGGCATTAACGATATCGTCGATGTACGTAAAGTCACGCTCCATGTTCCCTTCGTTAAATACTTCAATTTTATCACCCTTAAGAATTTTCTTTGTAAACGAAAAGTACGCCATGTCTGGTCTTCCCCAAGGTCCATAAACCGTGAAGAAGCGTAAACCAGTTATGGGAATATTATATAAATGCGCATAACTATGAGCCATTAATTCATTTGACTTCTTGGTGGCCGCATATAAGGATACCGGTTCATCGGTACGATCGTTGGTACTAAAAGGAATATCATTAGAATTGCCATAAACAGAGCTGGATGAGGCATAAATTAGATGCTTAACCGGATTATTACGACATGCTTCTAGGACATTAATAAAACCAATTAGGTTGCTGTCGATGTATTTGTATGGTTTATCGATGCTATATCTAACACCAGCCTGAGCTGCTAAATTTATGACTGTACTAAATCTTTCATTTTCAAAAAGTACATCTAATGCCTCCTTATCACAAATGTTAATCGTTTTAAAGGAGAAACTTTTGTATTGCTTCAGTTCATTAAGGCGATCAAGCTTTAAACGAACTGGATAATACTCATTCAGCGAATCAATACCCACTACCTCTATACCATTTGATGCAAGTAGTCTACTTAGGTGAAAGCCGATGAAACCAGCTGCGCCTGTAATTAATATTTTCATTTTCGGTGTTAGGTATTGGGTGTTAGGTGTTTTTGATATCACAATCGTTTATATTCTTGCTCTGGTTCCTGCGCTTGGTTAGGAAAAATAGTTGTTAAATTAAGTTCAAAGCCTTCTAAGGTTTGACTTTTTATAATATCACCTTGGGTCAACGGTTTTGAGGGTATGTAATTTCCACTGTTACTTAAAACAAAAACTGTTAATGTTTTTTCATACGGATGAATAATCCAATATTCTTGCACTTTACACCTTTCATATAGATCGTATTTCTCATGTAAATCCTTTTTAGCTGTTAAAGGAGATATGATTTCGACAACTAAATCCGGAGCTCCCAAACAGCCTTTATCATCAATCTTTGCAAGGTCACAAATAATGCTTAGGTCTGGTTGAACTACTGTATGAATGCCATCCTTATCCTTATCAAGACGTACATCAAATGGGGCTGTGAAAACCTTACATGCTTTTCCCTTTAGAAAATTATATATCTCTCCACTCAAGGCTGCTGATACCTCTTGATGAAGTGGAGAAGGGGCAGGTGATATCTTAAATGTTTTACCCATGATTATTTCCACTCTGGCTTTGAATTGCCATGTGAGGTAATCTTTAAAGGTGTATGCCTTATTTAAATCAAGTTGATTAATGTTTGTATACATCGAATGTTATAGCTAATGCTGAAGTATGTATTAGTAGTCCATTTTGTAGCCTGCGCTAAAATTGAGTAAAAGTGTACGAAATATGAATCAATTTTCAATTATGCTTTATGCACATGGATTCATTATTTGAATGTTTACGTCCTTAATCGTTAATCAGTTATCACTTATCGTTATTCGCTTTCTTTAAATTTACACATTTCCAAATTGAGTCATTTCCAAATTAGCACATTGACTTATTTTTCAGGATCGGATTAGTCAACAAGCAGAATCTTCGCTCATTACATAGTTTGGTTCAGAGAACCTTGAATTCCTAATCCTCATCATTAATCTATCATCCTTAATTCATTCTCTATAGTGGCCCTTAATACCCAAGACCTAATACCTACCACCTAATACCTACATTTATTCATAGCTTCGCCTCCTCAGTCACAGTTGGGTGAGTGTGTTGTGTGTTGAATATGTGGCGGTTGTGTTTTGTTATTACGCTTTAGCAATGGATGCTTCGGCTAAATCCACAACCAGTGTATAACCAATATTACTAATGCTTAAAGATAACTTTTTGGTACCTTTAATATCAATTACCTCACCCTTTATACCTTCCAGAGGGCCTGATGTTACAGTAATTAATTGACCTTTTTTAATTGCTTCATTTTCAACCCCAAAATCAAGGTTGCTCTCGATGCAACGTTTCATGGCCTCAATGTCAGAATCGGGTATTGGACATGCTTTACCTTTGTGGGAGACGTAAGCAACAATACTTCTTGCTTCGAAAACACGACGGTAATCACAAGATCGAATTTTAACAAATATATAGGAGCCAATAATAGGTTCTTCCACCCATTTTTTACGATCACTCCATTGCTTCAAGCGTTTTCGTAATGGGAGATAGGCCTCTATATTAAGTGCTTTTAATTGTTCTAATGCTTTTTTCTCGGCACGCGATTTTGTATATAAAGCATACCAAGTATATGAATTCGGTTCGTCCAAAACTTTAATTCTAATTTAAAGGACGAATTTAATAAAAAAATAAGGAATCACAGGCCTTTGAATAGGATCAATGATGCTATGATTTATTACACTTAATGCCTTAATTATTTAGGGACTTCTAATGCCTTAATAATTAACAGGTATGTGTTGTATGTGAATTGGAGAATGGTGAGGTGCGTATATAAAAAATGGAGCACTTATATGAGTACTCCATTTTTTTATTGATATGTAGTAAATGTTTCTATCTTTCTGCTATAAGTTTTTCGGCCATAGCTTTACCAAGCTGCCAACAAGCATCGTATTTGCCTTCCTTAAGTGCATGCTTTTCTTCAACAGCTTCAGCAATAGCCTCCCAATTGAGGTTTTCACCTACAGCATTTAGTTTCTTAACCGAAGCACCTGCCCATGTAAATGAACCTAATACACCAAAGTAGCGGTTTACAACGCCCAAGTGTTGCAATTTCATTACAAAGGCTTCCATGTTAGGGTGTAACTCGTTGCTGTATGTTGGGCTACCTAGTATGATTCCTTTGTATTTGAACACATCAGAGATAATGTGAGAGATGTGTGTTTTGCTAACATCATAAACGCGAACATTCTTGATGCCATATTCGGCCACTGCTCTTGCGGCAACTTCTGCCATTTCTTCTGTGTTTCCATACATCGAAGCATAAGCAACAACAACGCCTTCCTCGCCTTCATAACGACTCCATTGGTCATACATGTCAATCATGCGTGCGATGTTCTCACGATAGATTGGACCGTGTGAGGGAGCAATCATCTTTATATCTAATCCACCCAATTTCTTAAGGGCTTTTTGAACAGGGTTGCCATATTTCCCAACAATATTAGAGTAGTAACGACGCATTTCGTCCACATAGTGTTCGAAATCTAATTCGTCGTCGAAAATACCACCGTCAAGCGTACCGAAGCTACCAAAGGCATCGGATGAAAACAGGATATTGTTACTTTCTTCCATGCATACCATCGATTCTGGCCAGTGTACCATAGGCACCGTATAAAATGTCAATTTGTTTGACCCTAGGTCAATGCTATCACCTTCTTTAACTTCTTTGAAATTGGAGTTAATGCCATAATAACCTTCTATCATTGGCAGTGTTTTCTTATTGCCAACTATTTCCATATCAGGATATAGTTCGGTAAGAATACGAATGGCACCTGAATGATCTGGTTCCATGTGGTTAACCACAAGGTAGTCAACTTTACGCCCCTTTAAAATGGCTCTCACTTTTGCAATCCATTTCTCAAAATGACCAGCCTCAACCGTATCAATAATGGCTACTTTTTCATCATCAATAACGTATGAGTTATACGATACGCCACGATCTAAAGGCCACATGTTTTCAAATAAAGCAGTTCGTCGGTCGTTTACCCCAACGTAGTAGATCTTATCGGAAAGATTAACTTGTTTATACATTATAATCTGGTTTTATCTTTGTCTTTTGTTTATTTCGGTAAATGAATGCGCAAAAATAGAAAAAAGATATGTACTATAAAGAAAAAAAAGATGATATATCGTACTGAAACCATTCTTCCTTTTGATTAAAAGGGGGCGCTTTAAACTGTTGTGGGGAGTTTAAAGTCTGAATTATCTATTGGGTAGTTATTTCCTTTTAATAGAGTTTACATAAACTATAGTGTTAATTTATTAACGTTTGTTTAAAGGATAATAATTTTCCATATTAAGGGGAAAAGTAATGATGTTCAAAAATCCCCTATGGGGATTAATGTGATTAGCCCAGGATGGAATCCAGGGGGAAAGTTAACTAAATACCAACCACAACGTGGTTGAATTGTGATTTTCTCCTTACCTTTTTAGAGGTTTTAATTGAATATGTAAAGAGCCAGCAGGAACATCACAAAGTAAAAACATTCAGAGAGGAATATGCTGAACTATTAAATGAACACAACATAGAATTTAATGAAAAGTTTTTGTTGTGAACAACTTTAATTCAACCACTTTGCGGTTGTAACTTTCAACACTTCTAATTACCCGTACTTCGTACGGGCCTATTTATATTTAATCCTTTTCAGGATTATTTCTCTAAAAGAGTTACGAAAACAAAAGGTTTTATCCTAAAATGCGAGTTTGCCTTATTTTTTATATAACCAGCGTAAAAACTTATTAGTAAAACTCAATTGATATCAAAAGCTCTATATCTCAGTATCAATAGTTCTTATCTGCAAGAATGTCAACTGCTCCATATAAGAAGTTAATTGTATGGGAAATAAGTTAATATAACAAAAAAGCTCTTTGCTTGCGACAAAGAGCTTTAAGGGAAAAAAATCAATCTATTTTTTTCGAATTAATAACCACACATCATTGTATTTCTCATATTTGCTCCGGATGTTACCAATTTTCGTTCTTGATGCTTGTTCTTCGTTGTAGGCAGAAACAGAAACGCGATATAATCCTTTTTCATTTTCAAGAATAACCGGTGTAAAACCTTCTGAGCTTAATTCTTTTTTATAGTTTTTGGCATTGTCTAGTACCTTGAACGAACCAATAATTACGTAGTATTTGAATACCTCGGCATTGGTGTTTTCAACAACGGTTACTTTTTCTTCTTTTACAACAATTTTCTTTGGAACTTCTTTTTTAACGGTTGGTTTGGTTTGCTCACTTAGGTATGGGCTGTCGCTATCGTCGAAACTGGAAGAGCCTTTTTTTAATGAGGCACATGAGCTAAAAATAAATACGGCTAAAATTAAGGTCACTAAGGTTGATAGTTTCATTCTATAAGTTTTTATCGGTGTGTAATGTGTTTATTTGCCAAAATTTAAGGCGTCAATCAATTGCTTTCGGTTGCGAAAATAATGCCAATTTTCAGATGTAGCTACTTCTTTTATGTAATCTTCGAAAATATTATGAAATATGGCTGAAAAAGTAAAGTGTTCAGTTTTCATTATTTTCTCTGAATGAATGGCTTTAATGCGGTCAATATATTTCTTTAGTACTTCATTAATTGCAAGTTCTTGGTGGTATTCTCCATTCTTTATTCCTTTTGTTAGATTGTTGGAGAGATGATCTTCAATAAGACTGAGCTTAAGTTTTAAATGTGTTTTATATAGTTCAGGGTAAAGCTTCTTAACGAATCGATTTTTAAATGGAGAAACCGTTTCGAAGGCATGAAAGATTGAAATGCTAGCTAGGATAATACTGTCGACCGCTCCTTCTTTCTCAAAAACGTTTTTGTCCAATATGGCATTTAACTCTTCGAAATCAAGTTGTAAGAGCCGTTTCGCCAATGCCTCGGGGTGTGGGAATTCTAGTAATAATTCGTTTAATGGCTTGTTGATGCCATGTGCGATTTTGTTTAAGTCCAGTTTGTTTAACTGCGATGAAAAAATAAAGTCACGCACACGTATTAAAGTATTAGGCTCATTCATAGTGCATCGATTTTCTTCCTTAAATGTATAAACTATTTTGAACTATCTGTATATGCGTCGTTTCTGCAAGGCCTTATGGAATTTAGCAGCATTTTGGTTATGTTGCTTAAGTGTAAGTGCAAAATTATGGTAACCCGAAAAATCTTCCTTGGCACACATATACATGTATTTATGCTTACTGTGGTTTAATACGGCTTCTAATCCATTGATGGACGGAATACGTATTGGGCCGGGGGGTAAACCTCCGTATTTATAGGTGTTGTAGGGCGAATCTATTTCAAGATCTTTTTTTAAGACACGTTGGATGCTAAAATCACCCAGCGCATATTTAACAGTGGGGTCGGCCTGAAGTCTTACTTTTTTGTTTAAACGATTAATGTATAAGCCTGCTACCATTGGCTTTTCGTCTGCCTTTATGGTTTCCTCATCAACTATTGCAGCTAAGGCGCTAACTTCTTGAGGTGTCAGCTTGGCTTTCTGAGCAAGTTCTTTTCTTTCTTTGGTCCAGAACTTTTCATATTCCTGATGCATTCGTTTAACAAAACCTTCGGCAGATGTATTCCACCAAAATTCGTAAGTATTGGGTATAAAAAGCCCAAGGCAAGTAGGATTGTTAAATCCGTAATCCATCAGTATGGTTTCGTCCTGGAAGCAATATAGCAGACTGGTGCTGTCAGCTTCGATGTATTTACTTATGACACCTGCGAGCTCTTCTTTGGTTCGAATGTTATTAAAAGTAAGTTTTACGGCTGTCTGATTACCTGAGCGCAATAGGTTTACCAGATCGTTGTTAGACATGTTGTTACGTAACCTGTATTTTCCAGCTTTAATATTAGAGCCGTATTTCTTTTGTTTTGCTACCCATTCAAAGCCATCCGTTTTTATCAGAAAATCACCTTGTTCGAGCAGCTTAATTAAGCCTTTGTAATCTGTTCCTGTGGGGATGTGTAGGAAACCATTTTGACTCTCACTGATGCTTATGTTGGGCGAAAAAATGTAAGCGTAATACTTTCGCCCCATGAAGATACCAACACATAGAAGGATTAATGTTATTAAAAGTAATACCAGTAACTTATTTGAGTTTTTTCGTTGGGTTCGTTGTTTCAAAGGCATAATACTGTTTTTGAATTGTAGATGGCTCAAATTTGCTATACGAGTCCATAATTTTCGTCTAATTTTTCAATAGTGAATTTGATATTTGTTTTTAGTGCTCTAAAAACCTTCAAAACTGTTTCTATTGTTACATTTTTCGTATTTCGTTCAAGTTTGGAAATCTGAGACTTATTAACGCCAACAAGTTCCCCTAACTGTTCTTGGGTTAATTGGCGTTCTTTTCTAACAGATTTGATCATTTCACCAAGTATCTCAACTTTAAGCTCAAACTCATAATCGTCGCGTTCGATAGTACCAACTTTTCCAATATGTTTATCTTTAAGTTCGTCTAAAGTCATCATCTTCATGTTTCTTATCTTATTCATGATTAACGAGTTTTGTTTGTATAGTATTCTTGTCTAGTTCTTTCTGCTTTATCAATTTCCGCTTTTGCGACTTTGTTGGATTTTTTAACAACGCCGTGTGTTGCTATTACTAATGTGTCAATATTATCAGATTTATCCCAGAACGCAAATAGTCGATATTGCAGTGTCATAAACTTAGTTCTGAAATACCAAATCTCACCTTCAAGTTTTTTAAGTAATTTTGGGTCGTTTACGTATTTAGCTTTATCAATATTATAAAGTACTTTGTTCCTTGATTTCTTATCAAGGTTATTCACAAACTTAATAGCTTCATCTAAAAATATAATTTCAAATTTCTGCTTCATATTAAGATTTCATTACTGTACAAAGTTAATGAAAAGTTTCCTTATAATGAAACTTTATAAAGGTGCTAATTATAAATGTAGTACATAAAAAGTTACGTTTAAATAATATTGACTTCTGGTTCCAGAGTAATTGCGAATTTTTCTTCAACATCCATGATGATGTGTTTTGAAAGCTCAATAATTTCTTGAGCTTGCGCCTTTCCTTTGTTAATAATAACCAAGGCTTGATTGTCGTGAACGGCTGCCTGTCCAAGAGATTTTCCTTTCCATCCAGCTTTTTCAATGAGCCAGGCTGCGGGTATTTTTACCTTGTTATTATCCAATAAATAAGAAGGCACTTTGTCATATCTACTAGCTATTGATTCAAATACAACTTGCTCTACAACTGGATTTTTAAAGAATGACCCCGCATTGCCCAAAACTTCCGGTTCAGGTAGTTTGCTTTTCCGAATGGCTGTAATTGTGTTTCGAACTAACTGCAATGTGGGCTTGCCTATACGGTTGATTTCTTCTTTAACAGGTCCATAACTAAGGTTGAAAACTTCTTTTTTCGAAAGTTTGTAAACAACCGAAACAATAACCACCTTATTTTTTAATGCAGACTTAAAAATACTTTGTCTATATGCAAATTGACATTCTTCTTTTGTGTAAGAGAATGGTTTTCCGGTTTCTAAGTGTATTCCTTTTACAGATTCAATACAGTCTTGCACTTCAACGCCATATGCACCGATGTTTTGCACCGGAGATGCACCTACTTTCCCAGGGATGTAGGATAGATTTTCTATACCGTACCAATTATTTTCAACACAGTATTGTACCAAATCATCCCATTCAAAACCAGCACCAACTTCAATCCATACCTCCTCTGTATTCTGATCAAGAATTTCAATCCCTTCAATAAGCGGGTGGATCAGTCGGCCATTATAATCAGATGAAAACAAAAGGTTGCTGCCACCACCAATCACCATGTGTTTTTGAGGATTGCTATTTAAATCATGAATGCATTCAAGTAGTTGTTCTAAAGAGGAGCACACTGCCAACTCCTTAGCATGTACTTCAAGGCCAAATGTGTTATATGGTTTAAGATTGACGTTTTTTAATATCTGCGGCATACATAGTTGGTTTGAGTCGCAAATATATTAAAATATTTAGCAGATGATTGCTTCGCCTTATTGAATAATATGCCTAGGATATGGCGTGCAGTAGTAAAAATGTTAAAAAGCTATGGCAAGCATTTAGGTGATTTTTATTTAAATAATTGTACAATTAATTACTTTTGCTCAAAATGAAGTTTTATGTCTCGCATTAAAGTTTGGTTAACAGCTTTCAGACTAAGAACGCTGCCTTTAGCGTTTTCGTCAATTATTATGGGGAGTTTTGTGGCCTGTTTTTATGATGTTTTTAGTTGGCCTGTATTTATATTAGCCTTGTTAACCACTTTGTTTTTACAAGTTCTATCCAACCTAGCGAACGACTATGGGGATACTGTAAATGGCGCTGATCATGATGGACGTAAAGGGCCGGCGCGAATGGTACAGAGTGGACAGATAAGTTTGTCGAGTATGAAACTAGCCATTGGCGTTTTTGTTGCTTGTTCTTTATTATCAGGAATAGGTCTTGTTTATATTGCTCTGGGAGATGTTTTGAGTATCACCTTTTTATTATTCTTCCTACTGGGAATAGCCGCCATTGGAGCCGCTATTAAATATACCATGGGCAATAACCCCTATGGCTATCGTGGATTGGGGGATTTGTATGTGCTATTATTTTTTGGTGTCGTTGGTGTAGGCGGTACTTTCTTTTTACATGCTTTGGTCTGGGATTGGATGGTAATGCTTCCAGCCTTATCGGTTGGTGCCTTAAGTGCAGGCGTGCTTAATGTAAATAATATGAGGGACCTGGACAGTGACAAAGCAGCTGGTAAACATACCTTAGTGGTGAAGTTTGGTTTGGCCTCAGCAAAGAAATATCACTACACTTTAATTGTTTTGGCTTTTGTGGCCTTGTTTATTTTTCTGATCTTTAATGACGTGGGCTATGGCGCTTATCTGTTTGTTGTTACCATGCCGTTATTTATGATTCATCTCAAGTCCATTCATAGAGCGAAAAAATCAGAAGACTTTGATCCTCAATTGAAGCGTTTGGCCTTATCAACTTTAGTTTTTGTAATGGTTTTTGGGCTTGGATTATTAATACATCTGTAAATGTTAAAAGCTAGTTTTTCTAAACATATATTGAAATTTCGAAAGCCGGGTGGTACCTCTCGAGGTGTATTGTACGAGAAGCCTAGTTGGTATATTAAGTTGGAAGATAAAAAAGGCAATATAGGTATCGGTGAATGTTCTCTTATTCCTGGATTGAGTCCTGACAATATGGATCAAATAGAGTTGCAATTGCAATTGGTTTGTGATCATATCAATGACTTTCGGGAAGATTTTCATGCGCGACTAGTAGATTGGCCTGCTATAAGGTTTGCTTTGGAGATGGCTTTTAAGGGATTGGAAACTGGTAATCCTTATCTATTATACCCGTCACTTTTTACATCCGGATCTGACTCAATTGCAATAAATGGCCTAATATGGATGGGAAGCGTTGATGATATGAATCAACAAATTGAGCAAAAATTAGATCAAGGATTCTCGTGTCTTAAGTTAAAAATAGGCGCACTGGATTTTGAATCTGAAATTGAAGTGCTCAAAAATATAAGAAAACGTTTCTCAAAAGAAGCTTTGGAGCTGCGAGTTGATGCGAATGGTGCTTTTGCGATTGAAGATGCTGGTAATAAATTGAAAGAGCTTGCGCAATTTGATATACATTCGATAGAACAACCCATTCAAGCAGGCCAATGGGAAGCAATGCGCCTATTATGTCGTAATACACCACTGGCAATTGCATTGGATGAGGAATTAATTGCTGTTAATCAATTTGCTAAAAAGAAAGAGTTGCTAGCGCTCATCGAACCGCAGTATATAATATTAAAGCCAAGTTTATTAGGTGGGTGGAAGGCCTCAGAGGAATGGATCGCTATTGCACAGCAATATAATATTGCTTGGTGGGTAACATCGGCATTGGAAGGTAATGTTGGCTTAAATGCCATAGCGCAATGGACCTATACTTTAAAAAACAGGATGCCTCAGGGACTTGGAACTGGTCAGGTTTACACAAATAATGTTCAATCACCGCTATATCTTAAGGGCGATGCTTTGTTTCATCACGCTGAAAAGTCATGGGTCGATCCTTTCAAATTGTAATAAGTTGAGTTCGATATGAAATCCGTACCTCACCATACTGAAGTTAATAGTTTTATCTACAAGGGTAATGTTTTTAATGGCACGCCTGCTATTACTGATTTATGTACAGCTTTTAGAAGTAGTGGTGATGAATGTCTCAGTGATTTAGCTGATTTTCTGCTATGTTGGTTAGATGGTTCAGATTATATCGTTTTGCAGACATCTGGTAGTACCGGTCGTCCTAAGCAAATTAAGGTTAGCAAAAAAGCAATGCTTGTGTCTGCCCAAAAAACTTTGCATTTCTTTAATTTGCAGCACGGTGATAAAGCGCTTTTGTGTTTATCGCCAAAATATATTGCAGGAAAGATGATGGTGCTTCGTTCTATGTTGGGCCGACTAAATCTTCTATATTATGGCTTGTCATCAAATCCATTGAGAAACCTGAACGAGTCCATTGATTTTGTGGCCATGGTTCCTGCGCAAGCTCAAGAAGTTTATTTGGAAACAAAAGCTAAGTTTGATTTAATAACTCAGTTAATCATTGGAGGCGCTGCGGTGGGACAAGAATTGAAATCAAACCTAGCTACACTGCAAACTAAATGCTGGGAAACATACGGCATGACAGAAACAGTTTCACATATCGCTTTGAGAACGATTAGTGATGAGGGAAATAATGGATTTAATCCATTGCCGGGAGTTGATATTAGTATCAATGAGGATCGATGTTTGTTAATTGATGCGCCTGATTTGCTAGAGAAGCCATTAGTGACGAATGACTTGGTGGATATTAGTGATGATGGACAGTTTCATTTATTGGGTCGGATTGATAATGTAATAAATACGGGTGGGGTAAAGGTTGTGTCAGAGCAGATTGAAAATACTTTAAGCGCTTTTATAAAAGAACGGATTGCTGTTGTTGGATTGCCTGATATTAAATGGGGTCAAAGAGTGGTATTGGTAATTGAGGGAGATCATTATGAATTTGATGAGTCTATTTTTGATGATTTAAAGAAATATGAAAAGCCTAAAGAAATCATTTTCTTAAAATCATTTCCTATATCAGCTACTGGAAAAATAAAACGATCTGAAATTAAAGAATTACTTTCACAATAGTTTTTGGGCTTGTAGAATGCTCAAAATGCTATATTTGTTATTTCAATAGAGTTTATAATATTTAAATTTTCTTGCAATGAATTGGTTCATTCGCACTATTCTATTTTTGTTTTTAGCTATCCAATTTGCTTGTATTAATCAACGCCCTGATGTTGATTGTGAGACATATGCCGAAGCAAATAATCCAGATACTTTTGTTGACCCACTATGGGCAAAGACGGGTAGAGGTTTGCATGCTTCCATAGCCTCAACTAACATGCGTTACAAAAGTAATCGCGTGCCAATGGAGGTGGTTACCAAAGAAAAGCATTTTACGGCTTGGCGTGGTGAGCGTGTATCATCCCAAATTGTGCTGTGGTCTGTAAGTGATATTAAACAGGTGGAGTGCGAGTGGTCTGCGATTGTTTCGGAGCATGGTGATACCATAGCTGCTGAGAATTTACAGACTCGTTTTATCAGGTATGTGTTGTCTGATAATTACGGTGAAGGCTGTGGGAGTAGAGATAAGAGTGCAGGTAATGTTAGTTTGAGGGGCGACCTTCTTGAAGAACTGCCTGGTATGCAATTAGCGGCTAATACTGTTCGCCCAATGTGGTTAAATATTGATGTACCCAGAGATGTTACACCGGGTATATATCGTACATCACTGTTTATTTATTCACATAAAAATTCGCCACAAGAATTAAGGTTTACAATGGAGGTATTGGAACATACCTTACCTGAGCCGTCTGATTGGAATTTTCATTTGAACCTTAAGCAAGATCCATTGGCGATTGCAGATTGGCATAGAGTTGAGGCATGGAGCGAAGAACACTTCGAGCAGATGAGACCATATTACGCTTTGCTTGCTCTGGCTGGACAAAAAGGTGTGTCGTGCGATTTGTTTGAAACCTTATCAAAAGATACTAGGAATGGGCAAAAGGCACTTGTGAGTTGCAAGCAGTTAAAGAATGGGAAATGGCAGTTTAATTATAGTAATTTCGAGCAGTGGATTGAATACATGAATGAAATAGGGATTGATGCTTATATTAATGTTTTTTCACTTTATCCCAAGAGTGGTGTTTTAAATTACTACTCGGAGTTAACTACTGCCATAGAGTCCATTAACCTCGATACCTCGAAGTTAACAGATGGTTGGCTGCACGCCTTTATGAAAGATTTTGCTGGATACTTAAAGCAAAAAGCGTGGTTCGATAAAACGAGCTTGGTTATTGAAGATACGCGCAATGAGCATTTGAATTTGATTGTAGCAGCTAATACTGAAACGGAAGCCAACTTTAGTCTAAATCTTGCAGCCTATAAATACCATCCCGAAGCATTGGATTATGTCAACCATATTGCCATGTCGCCTCAATACATATTAGTTGATGATATTATTAAAGAAAGACGTTCGGTAAATAAGAAAACCAGTTTGGTGATTACTTGTGAAAATGAGCGACCTAATTTATTTACTTTCTCTGAGCCTGCTGAGGCTAGTTGGTTAGCATGGTATGCTGCATTGCACGGTTTAGACGGCTTGTATTACGAGAGTTTCAATGTATGGGAAGAAGAACCTTATATTGATTCGCGAACAGATAGTAAACCGGCTGGTGCAGATTATCTGATTTATCCGGGTGCCAAAAGTTCCATTCGCTTTGAACGTTTGATTGAAGGTATTCAGGACTATGAAAAGATTCGTCTATTGAGCAAAGGTTTTAATCCTGATCAGAAAGGTGAATTGAATGATGTGTTATCTCGCTTTAGTTTATCAGGAATTAATACTGAACCAGCTCATGTAACTGTTGATCGTGCCCGCTTAGTGCTTGAGAATTTAGCTAAGTAATGTAAAGAGTGGCTTCTATTGTTTAGTTGGCACAAAAAAAATACGTATCAATGAGACCCTCACAAAAGAACATTAAAGAAATAGCTGAAAATCTAGAATGTGGGATGATTTGCTATTTTAATGTAAAAACCGGAGAATTAAAGACAATCATAAACTCAGACAGTTGGGAACTCGCAGAGGAAGAAGCGTGGGAAGAGGATATAAATGAAATTGAAGAAAATCAAGACGCCTACATTGAATTTCATGGAATGAGTTCTCATGAGTCGTTTAATTTAATGGTTGACTTTACGGACATGATTGATGACTTGAAACTTAAAGAAAGATTAATAAAAGGACTCAATAAGCCTAAACCATTTAGAAATTTTAAATGGGAAATTGACAATTCAGGAGAATACCGACAGCAATGGTTTGACTTTAAAAGTTCGAGGTATATTAGCTATGTTCAAGACCAAATCGAGTTGGAATCATTTGAATAAAGACTATATGCCAGTTTCCAATAAACTGTATAAAGTATACGGAAGATAATTGAATATGAAAGTTTCAAGCAGTTTGAAAAAGTTTTTAGACAGACTTCTGTTGGTGGTATTAAAGGTAGAAGAGCTCAAATTCTGATAGTGTTTTAATCTTTTTTAACAGTAAGCTGCATGTGCTAGTTTCATTATATGAACTATGTCATGTGTGGTCTGTCAAGTCTTTTATTTATTTGTAAAAAACAATACGTTATGAAGATATTATTTACATTTTTTGTGGCATTTCTTGCTATGGCAAGTATTGCTCAAGATAAAACTGAAGGTTATCAGTTTGAAACGGTTTACGATTTAGAGGCTACATGTGTAAAAGATCAGCACCGCTCGGGTACTTGTTGGAGCTTTTCAGCATTAGGTTTCTTCGAGTCAGAAATGATACGTTTGGGAAAGAATCCAGCAGATTTATCTGAAATGTTCGTTGTTCGTCACTGTTATGCTGATAAAGCTGTTAAATATGTGCGTTTACATGGATCTTTAAATTTTGGACCAGGTGGAGCATTTCAGGATGCTGTATATGTAATGAAGAACTATGGTATGGTTCCAGAATCAGTTTATTCAGGTTTGAATTATGGTGAAGAGAATCATGTTCATGGAGAAATGGATGAGGTTCTTAAAAGCTATGTAGATGGTGTTATAAAGAATAAAAATAAGAAACTGTCTCCTGCATGGAAGAATGGTTTTGATGGTATTTTAGATGCTTATTTAGGAGAGTTGCCTGAGTCTTTTGAAGTAGATGGAAAAACATTTACACCTCAAACTTATTTAGAAGAAGAGACTGGATTAAATCCTGATAATTACATTCAGGTGTCGTCTTATACGCATCATCCAATGTATTCGCAATTTGTGATCGAAGTACCAGATAACTGGTTATGGGGAGAGGTTTATAATGTAGCTCTTGATGATTTAATGGCTATTTTTGAGAACTCATTGAAGAACGGATATACCATTGGATGGGCTGCTGATGTTAGCGAAAAAGGTTTCTCTTATCGCAATGGAGTTGCAATTGTTCCCGAAAGTGATGCTAAAGAAATGGCTGATTCTGAGCAATCAAAATGGGAAGCTATGACACCTGCTGAGCGTAACAAAAAACTTTACAGCTTTGATGGACCAGTAAAGGAAAAGGTTATTACACCAGAGCTTCGTCAAGAGGCATTCGATAACTACCAGACAACGGATGACCATGGCATGCAAATAACTGGTATTTCAAAGGATCAAGAAGGTAATACTTATTTCAAAGTGAAGAACTCTTGGAATACAGGTAACAAGTATGACGGTTATTTTTATGCATCTGAGGCATTTGTAAAATATAAAACAATGTCTATCATGATTCATAAAGATGCTTTACCAAAAGCACTTAAAAAGAAATTGGGTCTTTAAGTAAGGATCGTAAAATATAATTGAAAAGGGTGGCGGTAGTCACCCTTTTTTGTTACCTTAAAGTTTCAATTAATGAAATTCTACAAACTCTGGATATGATTAATAAAATATTACTGGTACTATTTCTTTGTATTGCAGGATTTAGTGTACAAGCGCAAAAGGAAAGCTCAAACACAGCTTTAATATTAATAGACATTCAAGATTTTTATTTTCCAGATGGAGCTGCCGAATTAAGTGAACCTATTCCGGCTGCTGAAAAGGCTCAAGCCATTTTAAAACATTTCAGAAAGGAAGGTTTGCTGGTCGTTCATGTGAAACACAAAGCAAAGGCGGGAGCCGGTATTTATGAATTAGTAAAACCAATAGGGGATGAGTTAGTTATTGAGAAGACAGAGGTAAATGCATTTAATGGCACCAATTTAAATGAGGTACTAAAAGCAAATGGTATCGAAAACCTGGTTGTGCTTGGTATGCAAACGCATATGTGTGTTGAGGGGGCTGTAAGAGGCGCTTATGATTTAGGTTATAAGCTTGCATTAGTTGAAGATGCATGTGCAACAAGGGATCTTGTTTTTAACGATATGACGATAGAAGCCCAAGAGGTACATTTATCAACTTTGGCGACTTTGAAGAGTTATGCTAATGTTATTAATTCGGAAGATTTTTTCAAAAAATTTCCATTTTAAAAAAAAAGTGTCATATTTGTAGAAAATGTTAAAATGTGTAAACAAAAGTATATGCTTGCACGTTTAAAGAAGTAAGTTGGTTAGAATTACTTTGCTGAGTTAAAAAAGTTTAAATCAAACGGATTAAACAAACTTTATTAATTCACTTCAGTATAAAGATTTATGAAGCTTTCTTCATAAGTTAGGGTTAAGGTTAGGTTGAAGAAGGAATGTTCGAAATGTCGAACATTCCTCTTTTTTTTGTCCTAAATTGAACAATACTTATAAAATACTGTTTTAGTAGTAAATAAGTTTATTTCATAGATTTGGATTTTGAGTTAGGGTTAGATGAAAAAAGAGAAGTATCAAACGATGCTTCTCTTTTTTTTTTTGTGACAAAAAAAGGCAGAACTACAGCTCTGCCCTTTGATGATAAATATATACCTAAGATTATTTTCTTATTTCCGCACCTAAATCACGCTCGTAGGTGGCCATCAGTTTTTTCATAATCTTATCAATGATCTTGTCATTAAGTGTTTTGGTTTCATCCTGAAGAATGAAGCTAACCGCATAAGATTTTTTAGAAGAACTAATCTTTTTTCCTTCGTAAACATCGAATAGAGACACCTTCTTAAGTAACTTCTTCTCTGTTTTAAGCGCAATCTGTTTTACCTGAGCAAACTTAATGTCCTTATTAAGCAATAAAGCTAAATCACGTTTTACTTCAGGGAATTTTGAAATTTCTGTATAAGTAATCCCTTTCTTAGCACTCTTTTTAAGCAATAAGTCCCAGTTAATTTCAGCAAAGAAAACAGCTTTGTCAATGGCGAATGTCTTCAATAATTTAGCATTAACCAAACCAAATTCAACAACTGCTTTTTCGCCTGATAGTAATATTAATCCTTCCGAGAATAAATCTGATTTAGTCTCTTCTTCTTTGAAATCATTAAACGAAAGACCTAAACGAATTAGGATGTTTTCAATCTGATTTTTTAAGTCGAAGAAGCTAATGGCAACTTCAGGCGTATTCCAGCTAGTTGCTGCCTTATTTCCGCTTAAGAATAATGAAAGGCGTTGCGATTCGTTGTAATTATTTAAGTCTGTTTTTTCTGACCCAGGTTTGTATGTGTAGCAATTACCGAATTCAAAAAACTTAAGATCGCTGTTTTTTCGATTATGGTTGTGCTGAATTGATTCCAAACCACCAAACAATAAGGTTTGACGCATGCCATTCAAGTCGTTGCTTAAAGGATTCGCTAATTCCACAACCTGATTGCGGGGATGTGACTCAAGCGTTTCGTAATAATCGGCTTTAGTTAATGAGTTACACATGATTTCGTTAAAACCAATTGACATTAACTGATTTGAAATACGCGTTTTTACTTTGTGGTCATCTGGCTTCTGAGAATAAACTATCGTACTGCGAACAGCATCCGGCATCTCAATGTTATTGTAACCATAGATACGCAATATTTCCTCAATAATGTCTGCTTCGCGCAATACATCAACTCTGTATGGAGGAACTAACAGTTTTAATCCTGTTTCGCTTTCTTCCGTAATTTCAATATCTAAAGCTGTTAAAATGCTTTTGATTTTATCTTCTCCTATGTTTTTCCCAATCAGACGTTCAATGTTTCGGTAAGTTACTTCTACTTTGAATGGCTCAACCGGATTAGGGTAGATATCAATGATTTCGCTAGATATGGTTCCGCCAGCAACTTCCTTAATTAATAGGGCAGCGCGTTTTAAAGCATACACCGTAATGTTAGGATCAATGCCTCTTTCGAAACGGAAGCTTGCATCGGTACTAAGCGTATGACGTTTGGCTGTTTTACGAACCCATACTGGATTGAAATACGCACTTTCAAGGAATACTTTTGTAGTTGACTCACTCACGCCGCTATCTGATCCGCCAAATACACCAGCAATACACATACCTTCTTCGGCATTGCAAATCATAAGATCGTTGCTCGATAGCTCACGCTTCACTTCGTCCAAAGTTTCGAACTCGGTACCATCGGCCAATGTTTTAACTACAACTTTATTACCTTTCAGCTTGGCGCCATCAAAAGCATGAAGTGGTTGCCCAAGTTCGTGCAATACAAAGTTGGTAACATCTACAATATTGTTGATCGGACTAAGTCCAATTGCTTTAAGTTTGTTTTGCAACCACTCTGGTGACTCTTGTACTTTTACGTCTGAAATAGTAACACCGCAGTAACGTGGACATGCTTCATTATTTTCTACACTTACTTCAACAGGGAAATTTGTATTGTCAACAGTAAAAGAATCAACCTCAGGTAATTTAAGCTCGACACCAGACTGATGTTGTTTTAAATAAGCTGCCAAATCACGTGCTACTCCATAATGCGATGCACTATCAACACGGTTTGGTGTTAAGTCAATTTCGATAAGGGTATCGTTTTCAACCTTAAAATAGTCTTTGGCCATGGTGCCAGGCTTTATATCTTCAGGTAGAACCATGATACCATCGTGGCTACTTCCTACGCCTATTTCATCTTCGGCACAAATCATTCCCATGGAAAGTTCACCTCTGATTTTTGATTTCTTGATGGTGAAACTTTCATCACCACTATATAATACCGTTCCAACTGTGGCAACAACTACCTTTTGTCCTGCGGCAACGTTAGGTGCTCCACATACAATTGGCAACGCCTCGTCGGCTCCAATACAAACTGTTGTTTTACTTAACTTATCAGCATTGGGATGTTTTTCGCATGTTAACACCTCACCAATAACCAAACCTTCTAAACCACCCTTAATGGATTGTATTTCTTCAATTCCACCAACTTCAAGACCAATGTCGGTTAATATTTCAGAAACTTTTTCAGTTTCCATGTCAATGTTAAGGTAGTTCTTAAGCCAGTTGTATGAAATATTCATTTTTATTAATCATTAATGGTTATTTGTAGATCGTATTCATAGCAATACGATTATCTTATCCCGATAGCTATCGGGAGCGGACAAAAGTAATGATTTTGATGGCTCATTGCTAATAATAAAAACGATTTTTAAGCCTAATGTCGGTGAAGTTTGTCATTAAGTAAATGATGCTACTAGCAAGATAATCGCATGAGAGAATGTTTACATTGCTTTGTTGCTTTAGACCGTAATACATATCTTTGATTTTCTAAAGAATATTTGGATGACGGAAACAAATAGGAAACCACTTATCCTGGTTACAAATGATGATGGCATTAAAGCCGGAGGGTTAGTTGCTTTGGTTAAGGTTCTAAAGGAATTTGGCGATGTGGTGATAGCAGCACCCAATGAGTCGTACTCGGGTATGGCACATGCGATTACTGTAAAACATCCCTTGTACGCTAAGTTGGTGAAGGATAAAAAAGGTTTGAAGCTGTACAAAATAAATGGAACACCAGTTGATTGTGTCAAACTAGCTATTAATCAATTACTGGATAGGAAACCGGACTTGGTGGTTTCAGGAATTAATCATGGGGCCAACTCAAGTATTAGTTTACATTATTCTGGTACTATGGGGGCAGCTCGCGAAGGTGCATTAAGCGATATTCCGTCAGTTGGTTTTTCCTTACTTAATTATAGTTACGAGGCTGATTTTACTAAAGCGGCTGAGATTGCCCGAGATGTTATAAAGAATATGTTAGCTCAAAAATTACCTCAAGGCGCTTATTTAAACGTTAATGTACCGGATGGTAATGAGGTTAAAGGTTTAAAAACAGTTCGTCAGGCCAATGGAAGATGGGTTGAAGAGTTTATTGAACGAAAAGATCCAAGGGGTAGGGATTATTATTGGTTAACGGGTAGTTTCAAAAACCTCGAACCTGATGCGACTGATACAGATGAATATGTGCTTAGTCAGGGATATGCTTCCTTGGTTCCATGTCAACTTGATTCAACTGCTCATGCTTTAATCTCAGAATTGAAATCATATGAAACGAGCCATAAGTAAATTTTCTCACAATGGAGAATGACTATGGAGGCGAGTTCCATGTGGCAAATGAAAAACAAACTATAAACACATGAACTGTAAGTGTAATAAACTGATTATTGGTCTGCTGGTTGGTCTTGTTGTGCCCATCCTGATGTCTTTAATCTTATATACAGCCTTATATAAAGGAGGCTTGGAATTTTTGCCCTTTTTATCAGAGATGGTGCGAATGGGGAGTTTTGGGAAGCTGCTAAGTATTAGTGTGCTTCCTAATTTAATATTATTCTTTATTGCCATTAATAAAGAGCGGTTATTGGCTGCAAGAGGCATAGTAACGGCAACTTTGCTTTATGCAATTGTTGTTCTCATTGTTAAATTTATGTTGTAAGTTTCCATTTGATTAAATAAAAGAATTAATGCGATATTATCTTATTGCTGGTGAGGCATCTGGCGATTTACATGCTTCGAATTTAATGAAAGCCTTTAAGGAAAAAGACCCGGAGGCTGAATTCAGATATTGGGGTGGAGACCTTATGGAGGCTCAAGGAGGAACATTGGTTCGTCATTACAAAGACACAGCTGTAATGGGTTTGTGGGATGTGTTAATGAACTTAAGAACCATTCGTAAGAATTTTGACTTGTGTCAGAATGACATTCTTGATTATAATCCTGATGTACTTATTTTGGTAGATTATGCCGGATTTAATTTACGCATGGCCAATTATGCCCATGCTAAAGGGATATTGGTCTATTATTATATTTCACCTAAGGTTTGGGCATGGAACCAAAAACGCGTAAAAAAGATAAAAGCTTCGGTTGATCGCATGTTCACCATTTTACCTTTCGAGACTTCATTTTTCAAGAAACATGGTGTTGAGGTACAGTACAGTGGTAATCCCGTATTGGATGCCATTGATACCCGACCAAATAAAAATGAGGCCTTCGAAATGTTTGTAGAGCGTAACAAATTGGATAATCGCCCAAAAGTTGCACTTCTTGCTGGTAGTAGAAAAGGAGAGATAAAATATATTCTATCCGATATGCTTCAGATGGTGGAAAAATTTCCAGAATTTCAATTTGTTATTGCTGGTGCGCCTTCGTTTAGTCTGGACGATTATAAGCAATATACAGAAGGTAAAGATGTGGCAGTTATACTAAACCAAACCTATGAGTTGGTTCAAAATTCTCGTGCGGCTCTGGTAACTTCAGGTACCGCTACCTTAGAAACGGCACTTCTAAATTGCCCACAAGTGGTTTGTTACAAAATGTGGGGTGGAGGCTTTACCGATTTTATTGCGAAAAAGATATTGATTCAAGTGCCGTATATTTCCTTAGTTAATCTTGTGTTGGATAAGGCTTGTGTATTAGAATTGTTTCAAAAGGATTTTTCATTGGAAAAATTACAGGATGAGTTAGGTGAGATACTAGCTGATACGGAACGCCGCAAAGAGATGTTAACTGATTATGAAGAGTTACATCGACGGATGGGAGGTCCCGGTTCAAGTGCAAAAACGGCTCAACTAATGTTAGAATCTTTAAAAGTGGATAAAGCTAAATAACTAAATATGCTAGCATTATTAAAACGTGAAATAAGTTCTTTTTTTAGTTCAATTATTGGAGCCCTGGTAATATCGGTTTTCTTATTGATAACTGGTTTATTTCTTTGGGTATTACCTGGTGATTTGAATATCATTTTCGGGGGATATGCTTCGCTCGAATCCTTGTTTTATTTGGCGCCATGGGTGTACTTGTTTCTTGTGCCAGCTGTTACCATGCGTTTATTTGCTGATGAACGAAAAATGGGGACCCTCGATTTATTATTAACTCGCCCGATTTCGGAAATGCAGATTGTATTATCAAAATATCTGGCCGGTTTGATACTGGTTGCGATAAGCCTGTTGCCTACTTTATTGTACGTGTTTAGTGTTGTGCGTTTGGGTAATCCTGTTGGAAACCTTGATATGGGAGGAACCTGGGGATCGTATATTGGGTTATTCTTTTTAGCTGCAGTGTATGTGGCCATCGGTACTTTCTCATCTTCCTTGAGTGATAATCAAATAGTAGCTTTTGTGATAGCTGTGGTATTGTGTTTTACATTTTACACAGGTTTTGATTCCTTGGCGGCCTTACCAGGATTAAAATCGATGAGCGAAACCATACGTATGATTGGTATTGATAGTCACTATAGTTCTGTGAGTAGAGGAGTGCTTGACTCGCGTGATATCATATACTTTCTATCTCTTATTTTCTTCTTTGTTTTTTTAACGAAGTTTGTGTTGTCAAATCAAAAGAAATAAATCAAGTTTTTTATGCAGACTAGTCATTCAAAAGTAAAGGTTCTAATTAATGTAGTTATTGTATTAGCTGTGTTATTGGCTCTTAACTTCATTGCTTCAAAATGGTTTTTTCGACTTGATTTAACTTCCGAAAAAAGGCACTCTCTGTCGTCAAATTCGGAGCAATTGTTGGAAGATTTATCTTCTGATTTATATGTCAAGGTGTATTTACATGGCGAATTAAATGTGGGCTTTCAAAAATTGTCGCGTGCTACACGTGAGATGCTTGAAGAGTTTAAAAGCACTGCAGGGCGCCATCTGATATATGAATTTATCGATCCAAATGAAGGTTCGGCCAATGAGAAGAAAGCCTTTCTGGAAGAATTGGAGAGTTATGGTTTTGAGGCTCAAACAGTATTTGAGAATGCCGAAGATGGTCGTAAAATTCAATCCTATGTTTTCCCTTATGCCATGGTGTATTTCGATGAGCGTATAATTGGTTTGAATCTACTGGAGAACATTCCTGGTTACGGAGGAGCTGAGAATTTAAACATCTCTATGGAGAGTTTGGAATATAAATTCACGGATGCATTACGCCGATTGTTGATTAAGGAAAAACCAAAGGTGGCATTTCTTGAAGGACATGGCGAATTGGATGAGTTGGATGTGATAGAGGCCACTGATGAATTATCAAGGTATTATCAGGTGGATAGAGGTAGGTTGGGGACCGATCCCACCATACTTAATGACTACAAGGCAGTTATTATAGCCAAACCATCAAAGGCTTTTTCGGAGAAGGATAAATTTATTCTTGACCAATACTTGATGAATGGTGGTCGGCTACTGTATCTGATTGATGCTGTGAATGTGACACTTGATAGTTTGCGCAAACAACCACAAACAATCGGCCTTTATAATGATGTTAATCTTGATGATCAGCTGTTTCGTTATGGCATTAGAGTTAATCCTGTTTTGGTTGAAGATATTCAGGCTGGTCGTATATTAATGAATGCTCGCCCTCAGGGGCAGGCACAATTGGTTCCGGTACCCTGGTTGTATAGTCCTTTATTAGCAGCGTCTAGCGCGCACCCTATAAGTCGGAATATTCAATTGGTGCGAGGCGATTTTACTTGTACCATCGATACGGTTGGTAGTAATTTGGCACTGAATCGTCAAGTACTTCTGCGAACGTCGCAATACACCAAACTAAATGGTACGCCTGTTTTTGTAAACATGTCGGATGTTAATAAACAGCCACAACAAGCGGAGTTTAATGCATCATATCAACCGGTTGCAATTATTCAGGAAGGTGTATTTCCTTCCGTTTTCCAAAACAGACCTATACCAAAAGAATTTGATGATTTAACTATTAAGGTCAAGCAATCTAGTGAGAACACACGAATGATGGTTGTGGCTGATGGTGATATTATCCGTAACGAAGTACGCTTTAAAGATAGTAATCCGCGTATAACACCGCTTGGTTACGATGAAGGCTCTCAACAAATCTATGGGAACAAAGATTTCATAGTTAATGCGGTTAATTATCTGTGCGACGATGATGGGTGGATGCATTTACGTGGGCGACATTTAACATTGCGTTTACTAGATAAAGCCAAGTTGTCGCAAGGCACAGCTTTTTGGAAATGGTTAAATGTTGGTTTACCTATTTTATTGGTTATCGCAGGAAGCATCACATTCATATATATTCGTAAAAGACGTTTCGGTAAATAGCGATTAAATTTTATTCTGGATGCTTAGGTTTTCATATTCAGGTATTTGATGGTGCTTATTTTTTTGTTAAAAACTTCTTTGTAAATTGAATCAGGACAGGCTTTTGTCAAAAGTCTTTTTTTGTATCTTTCGGCTATAAAATAGATGAATGCATACATTTAATTTGAATGCTAATTCATACACTTTTTATTGTAATATGCATTATAAATTTTGCATACGTACCTTTTCCCTAATATTCTGCCAAAAAGTGGCAGGATATTAGGGAAAAGGTACTAATTATCTGTTTTTTTGATATATTTGATAAAAACTTAAATACATACACTAATGAAATTCGTTGTTTCCAGTACAGATTTGCTATCACACTTGCAGGCAATAAGCCGTGTTATTAGCAATAAAAGTACTTTGCCAATTTTGGATAACTTTTTATTTGATCTAAAAGACAATAAGTTAGTACTTACTGCTTCTGACTTGGAGGTGACCATGGTTACTTCTTTAGAAGTTGATAATTCGGATGGAGAAGGCATCATCGCCCTTCCATCACGTATTTTATTGGAAACATTAAAGAAATTCCCAGAGCAACCTTTAAACTTTGACATTAACATGGAAAGTTTTGGGGTTGATATCGTAACTGATAAGGGTAAATTTAGTGTTGTAGGTCAGAATGGTGAAGATTTCCCTGAGTTACCTCAGCTTGATGCTGATAAGAGCTCAAACCTTCAGGTATCTGTTGATCTATTGCAAAAAGGTATTAACAAAACACTTTTCGCGACGGCTGATGATGAGCTTCGCCCTGTGATGAATGGTATCTTGGTTGAGTTATCTCCTGAGAATATGACTTTTGTAGCATCTGACTCACATAAGTTAGTTCGCTATCGTCGTTTAGATGCTAAGACTGATTTTTCTTCTTCTTTCATCTTACCGAAGAAACCGGCAGGTTTATTGAAAAATGTTTTGCCAAAGGAGAGTGGTGATGTTGTTGTTGAATTTGACGACAAAAATGCCTTTTTCACTTTGCCAAATTATAAGTTAGTGTGTCGTTTGGTTGAAGGAAACTATCCAAGTTATAATGCTGTTATTCCTCAGGATAATCCTTATAAAGTGATTATTGATCGCAGTGAATTTCACAATACCCTAGGTCGTGTTTCTATTTTCTCTAATCAGGCAAGTAACTTGGTTAAATTGAGAATGGAGAGTAATGAAATGACTGTTTCGGCTCAGGATATTGATTTTAGTATTTCGGCTCACGAACGTTTGAGTTGTCAGTACGAAGGTGATGAAATGGAGATTGGCTTTAAGTCTGGATTCTTAGCTGATATTCTTGACAACCTTAATTCATCTGATGTAATTCTTGAGTTGTCTGATCCATCAAGAGCAGGTATCTTATTACCTTTCGAGAATGGTGAAAACGAAGAGGAGTTGATGTTGCTAATGCCTATGATGATTAATGTATAAGAAGCATTGATTAAGATATATAAAGCCGTTTTACCAACTTGTGTAAAACGGCTTTTCTATTGGCCTTTGTTACTTCAGTTTCACTTGTAGTTGATCCAAAGGAATATTACCTTCAATAATTATTATGCCATATACTGGTAGGCCTCTCGGTAATACCTTATGGCTGATATCATTTTCCTGCAAATCTTTCAGTAGATCCGAATTAGCTTTTTTACGAACTTCGTTATTCATTTCAGCAGCTTTCAATGATACGGTGCTATAATCTGTTGTGTCAAAGCCATCTTCATCTTCTTGTTTTTCTGGAGGAAACAAACACAACTCGATGAAGTGCATTGGATAAGCTATTAATGAAACCTTATTTACTTTTTGGCGAGCCTTTTTTGCAATCCACTCATTTCGAAGTGGAATAATGCGTTCGTTATTATGGTAAAATTTAAGTTGAAAGCCCTTTGTGAATGATTCACTCGTATTCATTACTTCAAAGCCAATAATTTGATAATTCTTCCGTTTTGCCCATCGCTGCTTTAGTTTGCTATTCTCAGTTAAGGCTAATAAGTCTTTAAAATAGCCATAGTATAAACTATCCGTTTCATTAAGGTGAAAGGATTCGATATAGGAGATATTTAATTTAGGAAGCGTCTTGTGCTGCACAGCACATGAGCTTAGCAACAAAATGCAAAAGAGGAGAATAGGTGTTTTAGAAGTAATCATAAGTTTAGGTTTGTTGTTAATGTGACAATTGGATGTGTGGTATCACGTATGTATTCCCGATAAAAACAGTACTTTTGTGCCCTAATTGCTGTAAAGAAAGTAATGATGCAAAAGAAAAAAGTTGTCATAGGATTATCAGGAGGAGTTGATTCAAGCGTTGCTGCCTACGTACTAAAGGAGCAGGGTTATGAAGTGATTGGGCTGTTTATGAAGAACTGGCACGATACAACTGGTGTACTAAAAGCTGATTGTCCTTGGTTAGATGATAAATTTGATGCGCAGGCTGTTGCCATGAAGTTGGATATTCCATTTCATATGGTTGACTTGAGCGACTTTTATCGTAAGCGTGTTGTTGATTATATGTTTGCCGAATACGAGAAAGGGCGTACGCCTAATCCAGATGTACTTTGTAATCGTGAAATTAAGTTTGATGTATTTTTAGATAAGGCACTGGAGTTGGGAGCCGATTATGTGGCAACGGGTCATTATTGTCGAAAGGAAACATTAACTGTAGATGGAAAAGAAGTACATCGCTTATTGGCCGGAAGTGATGACAATAAGGATCAGAGTTATTTTTTGTGTCAGCTTAGTCAGAAACAATTGGAGAAAGCAATGTTTCCGGTTGGCGATATTATTAAGCCAGAGGTTCGACGCATTGCAAACGAGTTGAATTTAGTAACGGCCCATAAAAAGGATTCACAAGGTATTTGCTTTGTAGGTAAGGTTGATTTACCTGTATTTCTGCAACAGAAACTAGAAGCTAAAAAAGGGCGTGTTTTTAACATAGATGCACACAGTGAATTATTTGTGCGCGATTGGTCAAAGGCAGAAGTGGAACAACCATCCGATGAGGACTTATTAGAGTTATCGCAGCCTTACGCTTTTCATCCGAAGTATGGTAAGAAAATAGGGGAGCATAATGGAGCTCACTTTTATACCATTGGTCAGCGTAAAGGATTAAATATAGGTGGATTCCCTGAACCCTTATTTGTGATTGGAACCAATGTTGAGTTTAATCAAGTGTATACGGGCATGGGTAAAGAGCATCCAGGGCTTTACCGCAAAGTATTAAGAGTGGCTAGTGATGAGATCCATTGGATACGTCAGGATTTAGCCATGAAGGTTGGAGAGTCTCGTCGTTTTAGTTTGCGAATTCGTTACCGCCAGCCGCTGCAGGAAGGAACCTTACATTATCGCGATAATGGCATATTCATTGTTTTTGATCAGCCTCAGCGTGGTATCACTGCGGGGCAGTTTGCAGCTTGGTACGCCAATGATGAGTTGATTGGTTCAGGTGTGATAGCTTAGAATAAAAAAATGAGGATGTCCAAAAACTAAGCTCGCTCATCGAGATGCCCCTTGAGCATGTCGAAAGGAAGTCGAGATGAAATTTGATTAATGCTGATTATCAACCAATAATCACTTCGACTTCGCTCAGTGAACGGATACTTTCAGAGTTTTTGGACACCCTCAATAACTTTATCTTCTAATTTTTCACGCATCTAACAGAGAAACCACATGAGTTACCTGTATTATCTCCATCGGTAAAAAAGTAAAGGGATGAATAATTGAGACCAAAATTTGTTCGACCACTATTGCCTATAGGCCTGCTCCACCAGCGTGCATATTTTCTTGAGTTGAAATGGAATCTGCCGTAGTAATCCTTTCGAAATCCTGTTGGTAAGGCGTTGAAGCCAGATTTGTTATTGGTTAATTGATTGTAACCAGGGCTACCTTCTTTATCATTGGTATCCCAGCCAGAGTTCGAAGCTAATGATTTGGCAATATAACTTCCAGATGAAGAACCATCGTAATTATGTCCATTATCTATTAGGTAGTCTCTTAATTCGTACCATTCAGCGTTGCCTGGTATATGCCATCCATTTGGTGCAATACCTTGAGCATAATTAACACCGTCGTATGGGGCGTTGTTAGTAGCTGCAGAATATGTATATAAAACATCATTGCTTGCTTCTGAATTATTAAAATAACAATAGGCTCTTTCGGTACTGCCTCCCATTCCACGCATGGCAGCCCAGTCTTCATCACTTGTTACATGTGGTATCGATGTGCCATCTGCATATTTTGTGCTTCGTAGGTTTTCAGCCATCCACCATTGATTACCTATCTTGACTACCGCATAATGATTGCCTTCATAATCGGAGCATTCAACAAACTCAGCATTAATGACTTTTGAGGATGTTGGTATTTCATTGATTATTGTTGTAAAGTTACCGCTTACGAAACGATATGAAATTACATCTCCAGGTGTAAAAGAAAGCACATTGTTGGCAGCTTTTAGACTTGATCGTGAACTGATGTTATTTGGTTCTGAACCTAAGTGCTTAATCAGATTTTGACTCGCTTGATTTTGTATTATCTTTTTGCAGATTGTTTTCTTTTCAGTTCTGATACTAAGTAAATAGATACCAGCATGAGCCGTTGCTATATTAAACTTGTGAGTACTGGCGTTTAATTCTTGCTTGTATTGAATCAATGTTTTTCCACTTAAATTAGTTAATGCTATCAGAACTGTTTGATTTTTATCCAACTGAAGCTCAAGATTAGAAAGGCTATTGTATGGATTAGGGTATAGCTTTATATCTGTATCATTTGAGATTTTAGTAATGTCTGTTGATGTTGCTTGCAGTTGCAGCATATCTGAGCCCTGTAGTGTTAGTGATTCATTCGTTGACAGGTTAGTCGCTATGATGGACCCAATACTATTAGACTCGCCACTTGCTGTAAAACTAATGTCATAGTTTTGTGCGTTAAGGCTTAATGAAGCTGTGACAATTATTGATATAAGTAAAAATTTTATCATTTTGTTACTTTTAAATGCAGGTTGTTTATTGAATGATTTGCTTAAAAATTAAATTGATCAACGAGATCTAATAATTCCTGTTTTGTTCTTTTAGGAGATGTACCAACGGTGATATAAGTATCGTATTCGGGTATTTCAATCACTAATAGTACGACGTCGTCATCATCTTCGTCAATTGCACCATACATGCACGTTTTACCCTTGTGATTAAAGATTTGGAAGTCGCCTTCTTCACTCATGTCGCCATTTTCGCTAGAAACAGCTGCTACCATTAATGTTGATCCAAATCCTTTCATGAACATGGCATTATGAGTTCCATCCGAACTCTGAGCCATCATTTTTTTATAACCATCGTGAGAAAAGCCATTTACTTTTTTCAGAAATAGGTCATAAGGGTATTTGGTTGGTACCAATTCCATGTTCTCAGAATCATCATCTTCATATGTTTTATCCATATTGGCCATGTCCGCAAAGCCACCAAACATTCCTTGTGTTTGCTGGTCAATATTCTCATAAGTAATGTCGGATGGAGGTGTGAATTTGGATGCGGATATTGATTTTCCAGCATCGAATTTGCTCGCTAATTCATTGCTTTCGATGCCTAATACTTTAGCTTCCGATTTAAGTGTAAGCCCTTTGTATATCCAAATTTTAGCTCCCATCACTTTAATCACCTCGCATCTATGACCCATAATGGTTTCATTGCCTAGTTTTTCGCCACCAAGCGATTCAATTAAATTATTCGCAAACTCCTCTTGTTCCTCTTTGCTCATGTCCTCAAATAACTCTCTGCTTTCATTGTAGTAGGGTAGGGTTCCTTTGCTACCTGTTGATTCAAGTAGATTGGCAGACCAATATTTATCTTTCACAATAATTTCGATGGAGTGAGTTTTATCTACACTTTTTATTCCGAACATTTTAGTAACAGTTTCGGAGTTAGTTTCCGTTCGAGTTTTAGCACCATAATCATCCCACCACAGCTTTTTTGTGCCTTTTGTGCTACCTGTTAATGTATATTCGGCATATCCCGATTTAATGGCAAATTGTTGTGCTTTTTGTTGACCTCTGCTTATTTGTGTTATTAAGAGGCATGCAAGAATAAATAGTAATTGTTTCATAGTTATACTTTTAGTCTGATTGATTATTTTTTGTTTATGTTGTTAAGTGATATTACTGTTATTGAATTTGTGAGGATTGTTTGAGGAAGTGGAGAATGGCTTTCTTTTTTCTTGAGCTTACAGGTATGTATGTGCCATTGGCCAGTAATAGTTCGCCATCGCTTATCTTACTCAAGCTTTTTATGTAAAGGGTATTTACCAGATAAGATTGATGTGGTCGAATAAAGTTATTGTTACACAATTGTTCCTCAATTTTTTTGATTGATACAGATACGGTTATTGTTTCTTTATTGTCATTAAAAAAGAAGGTTGTATATGAGTTGTTACTTTGGCAATAGAGGATGTTTTCTACTTTTATCAGATGAATGAAATTTCGTGTTGATAAGCTTATTTTTTTAAGTGGATTGCCCATGGTCCATGCAATGATTAGAATTTTAATCTAAGGTAAGTTATCGTTTGAAGTGAGCTAGGTGAAAATTTGAATCCGTTGGCGATTTATTTGAATGCGTATTATATTAACTGTATTTAAGAAAAAGTAAGTTGTTTCTGTGTTATCGAAATAGAATAAATTTTTATCGAAAAACAATAAAAAAAGATTGTTTAGCAATAAAAATGCCTTAGCTTTGTGATATTCTAATCTAAATTATTATGAAATATTCAGTATTATTCAAATCCTTAATTGATATTTTTTGTTTTGGGCTATTAGTAGTTTTGTCTGCACTTTTTATTAGCGAACTGGTAGAACTATATGACAATGATAAAATTGATATTTCATTAAGTTTTGAGTCGATCTTTAACCTAATTATTACAGTTCTAAGTATGGCTTATTGGATCACATTTTTGAGAGGTATAATGTTTCTTCGACGAGTAGCAAGGAATTACCTGTCTAGAGATTTTATAAGCCCAAAAATAGTAGCAAATTTAAAAATGTGTGGTAAGCATTTTTTATATGCTGGGGGAATTTCTGCTTTTATCCTTTTTATTGTGCAATTAGCAGAAGACGGATTTTTAATTAATCCCTTATTGTTGATAGAAGGTTTCGTGGTTTCTCCTTTGTTTTTATTTATTATAGGTTTATTCTTTCTGATACAATGTGGGTCGTTGTTTAAAGCAATTATTCTTGAAGAGGAAAATTCTTTAACTGTATAGCTATGGGGATAAAAATTAATTTAGACCTTATGCTTGTTAAACGAAAGATGCGTAGTAATGAGTTGGCCGAGATTATTGGGATAACAAATGCGAACTTATCCATTTTAAAATCTGGTAAAGCGAAGGCCATTCGTTTTACAACTTTGGATGCTATCTGCAAAGCTCTGAAATGTCAACCAGCCGATATTTTGGAGTACCTTGATGAGTGAGTCTGGTGGAGAAAGAGTAATACCGATTATACATTAAAATACGCCTTTTTTCACTTCGTTCATAAAACTCAATTAATGTTATATCGGCATTAACCAATGTAATTAGCAAAATGGTTGAGAATAATTAAAACAGCGAAGTTTGTTGGTTGTTAATTGGTTTGTAAAAAGCCATTTTCGTTGGGATCTTGTATTTGTTACATTCACTATTAAATGTTTGCCATAAGAGTTTGGCATTGGGTGATGCACATGAGTAGTCATTACCAAATTGATTCATGTATTTTTGTTTTACTTCAGGAAATGACTGATCTAGTTTCTTGTAAAAGTATTCTCTTTGTCCATCTCTATTTGTCATGCCCATTGAAGCTATAATGTAGGACGCATTGCTTTCGGCAGCCTTCGCAACAATTTGTTTAATGTTATCAATTGAATCGTTGATAAAAGGTAATATTGGCATTAGGGTAATGCCTGCATATATACCTGCTTCGCGAAGTTGTTTTAGTGCCTTAAAACGATCTGTCGAACTTGGAGCCTGAGGTTCAATCTTCTTTGCCAGTTCATCATTCGCAGCTGTGATTGTAAAACTTACCGCTGCATAAACCTTAGATATTTGTTTTAGTAAATCTGTATCGCGGGTAACCAAAGTTCCTTTTGTAATAATGTGTATGGGAAATTTATGATGTAGTATTATTTCAAGTGCTCTACGTGTACGTCTTTGCTGCTCTTCAATTGGCATGTAGCAGTCGTTCATCGATCCAAAACCAATGGTTCGTCGCTGCCTTTTTGATTTGAGTTCTCTGTGTAAAAGTTCTAAGGCATTTTGTTTAACTTCAATTTGGTCAAAATCGTTAATGCGATAGCAATCACTTCTTGAGTCGCAATAGATACATCCATGCGTACAACCGCGATATAAGTTAATGGTGTAACTAGTGCCAAACCAAGGATCACCTTCAGGCTTTCCTACACTTAGAATCTTCTTAGCCTGAATATATTTCACTTACTTATATTTTATCGCAGCATACTTGGGTAAGTAAACCAGTTGGTTTTTCCTTCACGTGCTTTAATTTCCTTCCAACTTTGTTGATCGAACGAAATGGAGATTGTTGCACTCGTAGGAAAATGAAAGATATTATCATTACACAAGTTAACCGCCATCATTGCTATTTCAGGATTATGACCTACAACAGCAATGGTATCATATTTGGAGTCGAGCTGCTCCATGAAACTTAAGAAATCAGTAGTTGTGTAACCATCGTAAATAAATTGCTCGTAGCGAATCAGCGATTGATCATAGCTAAGGTGTTCAGCTAGGTTTTGTGCTGTTTGCTTGGCTCTACTAGCTGTACTCGATATTATTAAATCAGGAATAGATTCGAATCGAATAATTTCGCTGGCTATGAGTTTTATGTCCTTGTAGCCCCGAGGTTTAAGCTCACGTTCAAAGTCGGATTTTGAGGTTCCGTACTCTAACTGTTCTGTCTTCGCATGTCGCATCAAAATTAATGTTTTCATAGCTTTGATTTTTGCATTAAAACAGCTTAAAATTTAGCGCGTATTACCTGGTCTAATTCATATAAGTAACTATAGGTACTAACTTGCGCTCTTAGCTGTGGTCTATCGGTTTGGTCTAATACATTGTTTAAATTGGTGTCAATTCGTCTCACTTTAACATTGTCGTTCAATTGCATCTCCAGGATGTTAAGAATTTCGTCTTTCAATTCCGGGTGTTCGATTGGAAATGCTGTTTCTATTCGTCTATTGATGTTACGATTTAACCAATCAGCTGATGAAAGAAACATGGTTTTTTGACCTCCATTACCAAATACCCAAATGCGAGCATGTTCCAAAAAACTATCCACTAATCTGAGCACTCGTATGTTTTTGCTAAATTCTTGATCTGGTACCAAACAACATACACCTCTCACAATAAGGTCAACTTTAACACCTGCCTGACTCGCTTCGTAAAGTTTACTAATTAGATTTTTATTTTGGATGCCGTTCATTTTTAGTAAAATATAGCCCTCTTTGCCCGATTGTGCAAGCTCTATTTCACGATTAATGTTTTCCATTATGGTTTTACGCAAATTTATCTGCGTTACCAGAAGTTTGTTTAGCTTAGGTTTTATGCTTTGATCTTGAAGATATTTAAACAAGTTCTCCATGTCGTTAATGTAGGCATCATTACAGGTGAAGAAACCATGATCGGCATATAATCGTGCCGTCTTTTCATTAAAGTTACCCGTGCTTAGGTAGGCAAATGAACGCTTTCGCACCCCATGACTGCGACGTAGAACCAATGCCATTTTAGCATGTACTTTTAAGCCGGGAATACTGTACATTATTTTAACACCTGCTTTCTCCATCTGCTTAGCAAAGTAGAGGTTATTCTCTTCGTCGAAACGTGCCTTTACTTCCACAAAAACAGTCACGTTCTTTTTATTATGGGCTGCAGCAATTAAGGCACTAACTACCTCGGAATTACTAGCTACTCTATACTGAGTTAGCATAATGTCTTCAACTTTAGGATCAGTAGCAGCTTCGTTCAAGAATTGGATGACGTATTTAAAAGAGTGATAGGGATAATGTAAAACCCGCTCTTTCTTTTTGATAGCTTCAAACATCGAACCTGTCTGTTCCAGTTCAAAAGGTAAAATAGGCTTAGGGGCTTGCCATACCAAATCGGGATTCTCCGGTGTTGGGAAATTAAAAAAATCGTGTGAATTCAGATAACTACCCGTAGGTACTAATTCATTGGTATTTATATCAAAAGTTTCCTGTAAGTATGCTAATAAATCGCCTGGAATATTACGATCATGCAGGAAGCCCGCTGGTTTTCCTATTTTTCGCTTGGCCAGATTTTCCTTAATTCGTTCTACAATGTTACCGCCAAATTCATCTTCTATACCTAAATCTGCATCGCGTGCCAATTTAACGCCCCAACTACCAACAATGTCAAAACCAGGAAATAATTCCTGCAAATTATAGCGTAATATATCGTCCAAGAAAACAATGTGATGTTGGTCGTCTACTCTTGGCAGTCTAATGAAACGTGGCGCTTCATTGGTTGGCAATTTTATGAGAGCGTACCTTGCTTTTTTTGATTTCCGAGCTTTCTCTTTTGTGCTTTTTTTGAAGAGTTTGATCGCAAGATATAATCTGTTATCGCGCATGAAAGAACGCGTTCCTTTGTTTAACAGAACAGGTTGAACGTAGGGCGTTATCTCAGTATTAAAATATTCTTGAATAAAATTTAGGTGACTCGGATAACTTGGGTAGCCCTTATAGTGCAAAATAATACCGTTCAAATGCATTTGCGGTAATATGTGCTCTTTCAATATCTGACTAAATTCAACCCAATGCTGACTAACAATGGCATTAATTTTTTCAAATGTCTGTTCAGCATCTGGTATGTCAGGAAAACTTTTGGGATTTACGGTTGCATTTCGGTATTCGGCCACTCTCACCTTATAAAACTCATCCAGGTTACTTGAGTATATGGCCATGAATTTTAAACGCTCGAACAAAGGAAGGCTTTCATCTTTAGCTTCTTCCAGTACGCGGTGGTTGAAAGACAACCAACTTATATCTCGATTAAAAAACTGTTGGGACATACTTAGCGTGTTGATTCGGAATAAATTTATGAAAATTAAGATATTTTTGGGCATACTTTAACGGCTATTTAAGCAATAATGACAAGAATTGGACTTTTATCAGATACGCACTCCTTTTTTGATCCCCGATTTAAGGAACTGTTTAAGGATGTGCACGAAATATGGCACGCAGGTGATTTGGGCGATATTAAGGTATTGGAAGCGATGCAGCAATTTAAACCACTTAGGGCTGTTTATGGCAATATTGATAGTTCACCTATTCGGCAGGAATTGCCAGAAAAACAAATATTTACCTGCGAAGATGTAAGTGTATATATGATCCATATTGGTGGATATCCTGGTAAATATGACGCCCGAGTGAAAAAGGATTTGGTAAAGAAGAAGCCTAAACTTTTCGTTACAGGTCATTCGCATATCCTGAAAGTGATTTACGATAAGGATTTGGAAATTTTGCATTTAAACCCTGGAGCTTCAGGAAGGTCAGGTTTTCATTCCGTAAGAACTGCACTACGTTTTTCAATTGATGGAAAGGAAATAAAAGATATGGAGGTGATAGAGTTGGGGCCAAAGTCAGTTCAAAAGTGATTATTGGCTCAATAAAACATATTTAAAATGAACATATGTTCAAATTAATTTTTATTTTTGTGTTGAATTTTTAATTTATTAGACGACAAAATGACTATATCAACACTAAAAGTTGGAGCCAAAATGAATGAAGGCTTCCGCACCGAAGTAGAATGTTCGCACAATTTTGTAATTGACCAACCAAAGCCGGCAGGTACTGATGAGGGACCAAATCCAATGGAGATCTTTTTAGCTTCGTTGCCAGCGTGCATTTGTGCCATTGGTCGTATTATTGCTAATCAAAAGCGTTTACCTGTACGCGGCATAAATGTAAAGTTGGAAGGAGATATTGATAAGAATTTTCTTTTGGGAAAAACCGAAGAAGGTAGAGCTGGATTTATTGAAATAAGAACATTCGTTGAAATTGATGCTGACATGTCGATGGAAGAGAAGCAAGCTTACCTGCATGAGATAGAAAAACGTTGTCCGATTGCTGATAATATGCAATTTACGAGCAAGTTAAAATCGATTGTTGTTGCTTAAAGAATTGACGAGCTTATCAATTATTGGTAAGCTCTTATTACTGCCTTAAAAGTTTTAATGATAAGTTATGTCCATCATAATGAACCCGCGGCAAGGCTTATCTTATGAGAATTAGAATTGCTTCGATAAATGTTTTTTTTAAGTTTTGTTATCTACTCCATATTGGTTAGTTTTATTGCACCAAACAAAAGATTAAACTATGCTAACTAATACTCTCAGACTTGCTGTTCTTGTTTTGCTTTTTTTATTGTCGATTAATGGTAAATCACAGCAGGCCAGATTAAATTTATCCTTTCATAATCAATTTGAAGAAAAGGTTTTTACCAATTTTATTGATTCAACAGAAACAGATGTTTTAGCATTGTTAATAGCTATTACATCAGATTCGAAAGAGGTTATGGTTCAGAATGCACAATTGCAAATCAATTCATTTGTTGAAAGGCTTGACAAGAAGAAATTGGCTGTGTCAAAGAAGGAAAAACAAATTAAATATGTTTTTAAAGAAGTACATGGTCATTTTTTAAGGAAGTACATGTCAAGAGCATTATTCTCTGATATATTTATTGCAGGTACATATAATTGCGTAACAGCATCTGCTTTGTACGCGTTGGTATTTGATGAATTGCATATACCATATGAGGTTATAGAACTTCCGACCCATGTTTATTTACTAGCATATCCGCAAACAAATAAAATTAAAGTAGAAACAACTGATCCACAAGGTGGATATATCGTACATGATGATCGCTTTAAAAAATCCTATGTTCAGTTTATGAAAAAAAATAAACTTATATCCGATTATGAATATAGACATAAATCAACTGATGAGCTTTTTAATGAGTATTTTTACAATACAAAGTCTGTAAGTGTAAACGCTCTGGCTGCGTATCAATATTTTAATGAAGGTTTATGGGAGCTAATGAATGATGATAAAGATTTTGCTTTAAAATGTTTTAAGAAATCATACCAGATTGAACCTAATTATAAGGCAAAATATTTGTCAGTTGCTTTACTGGAAGAAAGCCTAAGTTCAAGTCAATTAGAATCAGACTCCGATATTGAAACAATGATAGATTTGTATAAAATAATTCCTGAAATGTATAATAAGGAGAGATTAGGGAATGATATTCAGTTTATTGCTCAGGAAAGAATGATTGAAAGAGGGGATTTTAGTGGTTTTGATAGAGCCTATAAAATTTATGCTAATAATATTGAAGATTCAACTTTATTAAAAGAGGTTGAGTTTTGGTATCATTTCAAAAGAGGAGAGGGGTTTCATATGAAAGGTAAAATTGATGCAACTTTTAGGGAGTATTGTATTGCTTATGGGATTAAGAAGGAGAATATTAGATTGCAAAGTAATTTAAATAGTATAGCACCTGCAAGAGTTTTAAATGATGTTGGTTATTCTGAATCGGATATAAAATTACGAATTAGTGAGTTGGATTATTTATTGACTGAATTTCCATTTCTTGAAAACCATGATAATTTCATTTCCAGTTATCTTTTGTTAAGCTGTAATTTGGGGATGAACTATATGAATTCAACACAAATAACAAACACAATTACTCTTTTAGCTGATATTGAAAAGAAATACACACTTGATAAATATGATCAACCAAAAATAGCATATTCTGATTTATATAAGAATTTAGGCTATTATTACGAATTTAAAAATCGTAATAAAGCAAAAGCTATTAAGTATTACAAAAGGGCGTTTGAACTAAATCAAAATAGCAAAGAGATATTAAGTGCTTTCGACCGAATAAACTTTGGTTATTAACTATTGTCTCAAAAGTTTTGATGATAGGTTGTGACCGTCACAAAGAGCTTCTGGTATTATGTGTTCGTGACTAGCACGTACAGGACAGATGTCGATACCACCTCGCCGGGTATATATACAGGCAAGCATTAATTCTTCGGGTTTAAACTTATCCCAAAGGCGTTTGTATATCATCTCGCAAATTTCTTCATGAAAATGATTTTCGTTACGAATGGAAACAAGATATTGTAATAGCTTATGAAGATCAGGTGTGTTTTTACCTTTTAGGTAGATATATGCACTTCCCCAATCGGGTTGATGTGTAATTTTACAGTTACTCCGTAAGAGGTGGGTGGCTATCTTAATTTCCTTTGTTTTGTTTTTAGCTTCACTTAGTAGCTGGGGCGCTTCATTAAAGTCAGTAAAATTAATTGTGTCGACATCCAAGACATCTTCAAGAACTTCATATTCATTAAAATCGAAAGGTAATTGCTGATTGTTACTTGTATGGAAACTAAGTTTTACCTCTGTGTCTAATAAATTCTCCAAATCTTTTTGGATTGTGTTTAGTACTAACGCTAATCCCTCTTTCGCAGTGTTACCAAAGCGATGCATGTTGAAGGAGTTGAGGTATAATTTGAGTGATTTACTTTCAACCAAACTAGGGTTAGTACATGAATACACAAACTTTAAAAGGCCAGTAACGGGTAAGCCGTTCACAGTAAGAAAACTCAACTCATAAGCGTGCCAGGCATCCAGACCAATAAAAGGAAGGTCGTTATCAGCTAGCTGGTATTGCTCACGATTTAAGTAACGAGGTACCGCAACTAATATTTCAGGGGCATATTGTTGTGGGTACTTTACTTGTTTTCCTAGGTATTTGTCTTCAGTCATTACCTTTACTTTTAAGCTGTTAGCTAATAGCTTTTAGCTGACAGCTATTGGCTTTTTTTAAACTCCTTGTTTCGACCCAAATAGATCGATGTGAACACGTGGGCTATAGCGCCATCCATTGGCTATTGCCATCTCAAGAACCAATGGAGCTGATTTGGCAATTTCCTCTTGTGTAGCCCCCAATGGCATTAATAATATGTCGTTATTCTTGTAGTCATTGAGCTTATTCAGAAAATCTGTTTTTACTTCCTTGTAATCATCGGTTTTACCAATAACGAATTTTAGTTGAAGTTCTTTATCGCTGCGATTACAAAGGTCAATGTATGCTTGAAGTGCGTTTAGATTAAGTCGGCGTTCACCATGAAACTTAAATGGACCGGATTCTTTTAAGTTGTAATGCGCTAGCTTTTCAGCCGATGGAACCGAGTTGCTTAATTTTGGCGATATGCTGAACAAGTCCACCCATTGCGCAACTGTTTCATCAAATAGGGTACCATTCGATTCGAGTGTAATGTGTAAGTTTAATTCTTCCTTTATCTTTTTACAAAGACTAGCTAGGGGCTTTTTCTGCAGTAGAGGTTCTCCACCGGTAATTACAACATGACGAATGGCGCCTAAATTGTGCTTCAACCAATCGATGATATTATCGACTTCAATTTCTTGGGTTTTGTCCGGGTGAAAGGAGGCGTAGGTTGTGTCACATCGACAAAAGCTACCATCGTTCATTTGCCAAATACATCGTAAATTACAACTAGATAGGCGAATGAATAAGGACGGAACACCCGCTAATTTACCTTCACCCTGTATGGTGCCAGGCATCAGTAAACCTGTTTGTGGCTGATCTTTGATCGTATTACCATGCATGTCTTTAACAACAGGAAAAACACCTTCACTAGCCAATACCAACTTCTCCATTCTGCTTCTTATTTAAGTGCTTTATCTTCGTATCCAGCTTCGGTAAAAGCTTTGGCTCGCAATAAACAACTATCGCAGGTGCCACATGGTTTTTCATCACCTCGGTAGCAACTCCATGTTAGGCCAAAATCAACACCTAAGTCCATCCCTAGGGTAATTTCCTGTGCTTTGGTTTTATTTACAAAGGGAGCATGAATTTTGATGGGGCGATTTTTCTCTGCGCCCATTACCGTTCCCAGGTTGATGGCTTTTTCCATGCTATCAATAAACTCTTGGCGACAATCAACATAGCCCGAATAATCAACTTCACTAACTCCAATGAATATGTTTTGTGCATCAATGGCTTCGGCGTAGGATGCTGCAACCGAAAGAAAAACCATGTTGCGAGCCGGAACATAGGTAACTGGTATATCATCGCGGTTTACATCACCATCTTCAAGCGGCATGCTTTTATCAGTTAACGATGAGCCGCCCCATTGATCCAGTTTTAGGGTCACAACTTGATGAGATTTTACTTCAGCTTTTTCAGCGATTGCTTTGGCTGCTTGCAATTCACGATCGTGACGTTGACCATAATCAAACGAAATAGCATGTACTTCCTTTGCCTCTTGTTTAGCAAGGTAAAGTGCAACTGCTGAATCCAATCCACCTGATAATAATACTATGGCTTTATCCATGTTAATTAACTACTTAGAGTTGAATCGGAAAGTTGTAAAAAGAAGGTAAACTAAGGTGCGCGCATAATAATACACACATGATTGTAGCACGCTACAAGGTCCTAGTTTTATTTACCGACAGGATGGTTACGAACTGTCCGATTTGTTAAAATCGCCACAAATATAATGAAATCTTTAGAAGCATATATGATTAATTTGATGATACTATTGATTTTACTTTCGCTGGACCTTGTATTATTATTGTAATGAGTAGTATGATGTTAATAGTTGATTGCTTTTTGTCATGTGCTTATTTAGATGAATTGATTATTTTGCGCCTTAATACACACAATTTAAAATCTTTACTTATGAGAAAATTTACTAAAACAACCCTTTTAATGCTTCTTTTTGTAGGAGCGTTAAATACTGTTTCGGCACAAAAAGAACGCAGTGAAATCGAAGATAAATACAAGTGGGATGTAACTGATCTTTACGCGTCTGATGCGATTTGGAATGAAACACTTGATCAGATGGCTGAAAAGATGAATTCCATTTCATCGTATCAAGGTAAGATTGGAACATCGGCAGCGGATATGTTGAGTTTCATGACCTTTTCTGATGAGTTGATGAAAGAAGGTTATCAACTATACATTTATGCTTCATTGAAATCGGATTGGGATTTACGCGATCAGGAAAACATGCAGCGTGTAAAAAAAATACGTGAAGTATTTATCAACTATAGTCAAAAGGCATCGTTTGTATCGCCTGAGATGGCAGCTATTCCTGAAGAAATCATTCAAAAGTTTCTGAAAGAAGAGCCTAAGTTGGAAATTTACCGCATGCAGTTAGAGGACATATCACGCATGAAAATGCATACTTTATCGGCCTTGGAAGAAGCAATAATGGCTAAGACAGGTATGATTACAGGTGCTGCTAATTCAGCTTTTAGCGTATTTAGTAATGCCGAAATGCCATGGGAAAATGTTACCTTAAGCGATGGTAAAGAAATTGAATTAAATCGTACTACTTTTAGTGTTCAACGAGCTTCAGCCAATAGAGCTGATCGTCAAAAAGTGACAAAAGTTTATTGGGATAATTATAAGCGTTTTGAAGGTACTTATGGCGAGTTGTTAAACGGAAATGTAAAAGTTGATATTTTTGGTGCTAAATCAAGAAACTATACTTCAGCCTTAGAATCTTCGTTGAAACCTAACAATATTCCGGTTGAGGTTTATCACTCCTTGGTTGAGAATGTCAACAATAATTTACCAACTTTTCACCGCTATTTGGCTATTAAAAAACGTATGTTGGGTGTTGATACTTTAATGTATTCCGATTTATATGCGCCAACGGTAAAAGGTGTAGAGTTAAAATATAGTTACGAAGAAGCTCAAGACTTAATTTTAACTTCACTTAAGCCATTGGGTAAGGAATATACATCTGTTGTAAAAGAGGCATTTGATAAGCGTTGGATTGATGTGTACCCTAATACTGGTAAACGAAGTGGTGCTTATTCAAATGGAGGTGCTTACGATGTGCATCCTTACATTTTAATGAATTATACCGACCAATATAATGAGGTTAGTACTTTAACGCATGAGTTGGGGCATACAATGCATTCGTACTATTCGAATAAAAATCAACCTTTTGCAACGGCTAACTATGCAACGTTTGTAGCTGAGGTGGCATCTACTTTTAACGAGGTATTGTTAAACGACATGATGCAGAAGAAGTTGAAAGACGATGATATGAGGCTATCGTTATTGATGAGTATGTTGGATGGATTTAAAGGTACTTTATTCCGTCAAACGCAATTTGCCGAATTTGAATTGGCCATTCATGAGCAAGCGGAAAAAGGAGTGCCATTAACAGGTCAGAGTTTGACAAAATTATATGGCGATATCACTCGTAAATATTATGGACATGAAGAAGGTGTATGTAAGGTAGAAGATAACATCGCCATTGAGTGGGCAGCCATTCCTCATTTCTACATGAGTTTTTATGTCTATCAGTACAGTACCTCGTTTGTAGCTTCTCAAGCGTTGGCATCAAAAGTGTTAGCTGGCGAAAAAGGAGCTAAAGAGCGTTATATGGAGTTTATATCAGCTGGAGGATCGGATTTTCCGATTGAGATACTTAAAACGGCAGGTGTGGATATGACACAGTCTGAACCTTTTGAAAAAACCATTGAAGCCATGAATGGCATTATGGATGAGATAGAAGCTATTTTGGATAAGAAGAAGTAAGTCAAAATAAAAATATTTGAGGGTGTCTGAAAACATTAGAACTACGCGTTCACTGAGCGGAGTCGAAGTGATTATTTGCTGATAATCAACATTTAAAATTTCATCTCGACTTCGCTCGATGAGCGATTTTGCTTTTTGGACACCCTCTTTTTATATCTTATTATTGATATTAACAAAACGGATATAAAAACTGGAAAGAATGTTAAAATCAAAGGCTTTTAACTGAGATCTTATATATTTGTAGCAAATAAAAAGCATACATTATATGAAGAAAGTACAATTGTTAGCAATGGTTTTATTAGTGATGGCGGCTTGTAATAAAGATGAAGAAGAAGCGCATGACCCGGTAAAGCAGGCAGCTATTGATGATGAATTAATACAAATCCATTTTGAAGAAAACAATATTACGGATGCCACTAAAGACCCATCTGGTTTATATTATCGCATTTTAGATGATAGTCAGGCAAGCGGTGCTACAGTACCGTATTATGCATCGATGACTATTCGATATAAAGGAATGTATTTGGATGACGTTGTATTTGATACCAATGAGGATGATACTAATAAGACTCCTTTTCGATTAAGTAGTACAATTAAAGGGTGGCAGATTGGCATACCTAAGTTGCGATTAAAAGAAAAAGCCATGTTGTATATACCTTCGGGTTTAGCTTATGGTCCTGGAGGAAACCCCCCAATTGCTCCAAACACAGTATTGAAATTTGAAGTAAAGGTATTGGAAGTTAGTCAATAAAATATAAATGATAGTTATTTGAACCCGAAGTGAATTGCTTCGGGTTTTTTTGTGGTTTTTCAAATGATATCCCTTATTGTATTGTCTTTAAATTATAAATATTCGATAATATAAATCCCCTTTAGTGCGCGATTGCATCGCGTTCTATTGCATTAGCTAATATCAATGAAGGCTGCATTAGAAATAGTGCAGCTTTTGTTTTAGTTGTTTAGTTTTTATTTTTATTAAACTAAACGATGTAATCGTGTGATAGCGCTGATCTTCTATTCGATGCCAGCGTACGCGCTTTTTGAGTTAGCAACGGTTAAAAGATGGCATATGTAAATCAAACCTGTTACACTCTAACTCTCCAATTTGTGGGAATTGAGGATTAGTCCGAATTAAGTAGATTATCTTATCTTTAATTCTAATCCCAAATGTTGAGTGATGGAAATTAATAAAACCGAAATAGAAACTCTTATTCATAAGCAAATAGCAACAGTAGAACGAAAAATAAAATCGCTTAAGGAATTAACTGGAGCTATTAGTCCTGATGATGCCATTGGTCGGGTTAGTAGGATGGATGCCATCAATAACAAAAGTGTAAATGATGCAGCCTTACGCCAGTCGGAAAGAAAACTAAAGAACTTAAAGGAAGCATTACAACGTTTAAATGATGCTGATTTTGGTGTTTGCGTTTCCTGTAAAGGTGCTATTCCAGCAGGGCGTTTGGTTTTGATGCCAGAGAGCCGTAAATGTATGAGGTGTGCTTCGAAATAAAAAGAGGGTGTCCAAAAACTCGGAAAGTATCCGTTCACTGAGCGAGCTTAGTTTATGTGTTGAATTTAGGGATGACATCTTTATAAAAGATTTATTGAAAGATGTCATCCTTGTAGCTCAATTATTTTTAATATATTAATTAGCGATTTCTGCAGGAGCCTCTTTCTTCTTAAAGCCACTTAAGAAACGTTTTTTCTTACTTTCGGGTGATAGAATAAAGGTGAATCCTTTTTCACCTAAACCAACTTTTTGTTTACGTTCATCGGACTTGAGAGCTTGCACCAGGTTGTTGTATTGTTTGTTCGACGATAGCGTCTGCATCATACTGTTTTTGTATGTGAAATACACCCAGGTATTGTTATCAAACTCAATGTACATGTCGAAGGAGTTTCCACTTCGTTTGTTCACTATTTCAGCCTGTAGCTTCACCTTTTTATTTATCACATAATTCTTCATGAATGCCAGGTCAGCTTCTCCATTAGCAATGTAGGCGCGTTTTTCTGAGTTCCAAACAAAATCAATGTTACTAAATAGTAGCATTTGTTGCATTTCCAAAGGAATCTGATCCGTCAATCCAGTGCTTGAACGCAATTGTTCCAATTTATTAGCCTGTTTGTCACCGCTCCATTCCTTCATGCGTTTTACAAAGGTTTCCTTACTAAGTTTCGATGTTTTAGCATCTGAATTAAGAATGCTACTGTGGAATAAATCTAATGCTTCATCGTTAAAGAAAAAATCTATGCCCATCATAGTTGAGGCTGTGATTTTATTTTCATCACGAACATCTAGTAGAGTACCAACATTCTTTAGTTTTACTTGGTCAAGTTTAACACCCATGTCGAATTCGCCTTCGGCCAGAATGTTACAATCCGACTCGTTAAACCGAAGAAGTTTGCCAATGGAATCCGGGTTGGCATGTTTGTATTCTGCGGCGATGTCAAAGGATTTATTTTTGTCGTTATAAATCAAATAACCTTCACCCGTTAACATTGGAACATCGCTATAGTCTTCTCTGTCTTCAAGGAATGAACTATATACGTGTGTACTATCCTTGGTAATGAAAAAGTCCTTGTAAATACGATTGTACTCAAAGTTTTCAGTCTCCTCATTAATTGGAATACGCACATTGCTCGGATCTACTCTATCTTCGAAGCGAATGTATGTTTGAGGGCCGCTTGGACAGCGATGCAGCATTTGTGCGCCACCTTTAAAACTCAACAATTCATGTCGGGCTTCTAATTTAATATCTCCTTTATAGGCAAAGTGCGAATCAAATGTAAATAGTTCCTGACTCGTGATTTTACCTTCGGCAACGGTTTGTTTTTCATCATCTAATTCGATGGAATGCATGTCTACGGTTAATTTTTTACCATCACCATTAAAGTAGTCAAATTTACCGCGAGCGTTGTACGCATATTTTCCGTTGATGTTAACCCGCGCCTCATAGATGGAATGGGTAAAAGCAGAGTCTTGTTGTAAAATAATCTTAACACTGTCCAAAGGATCGATGGCCGCATCTTCTCGAATGGTGACGAAGCCATCATTCAACATTAGATTGGCATCACCGACATCAATCTGTTTGACTTCTTCGGCGTAAATGGTTTTAAACTCCACATCGTACCTTGCCATTGGAACATAGAATGAGAGGGAATCCTGGCGACGGTGGGTTGATATAAAGCGGTTACCTTTTGATCCACGTGCCCCCATATAGATGTCGTTTTTATCCATATCCCATGAGAATTCGCTAATGTATGAGATGTATCGGTTGTCGGTAAAGTCAACCTTGCTACCACCACTACGCGATTGGAAAGTACCTTGTCGAGTTTCGAAATCGATACTCGATATTAGGTTGGATGTAGAGAAGCTAACGCCTTCCATATCCGCTCCCACCAAGTTAAAGTCGGACGAATCGGCTACCATAGAATGGTCACTAAAGTCCATTTTTTGCGACAATAGATTAGCATGATTCATGTAGAAAGTTCCTCCACCGGTTAAACCATAAGGCGTGAGTTTGACTTTACCCTTCAATTGAGCCTCCTCGTTGTACATCACGAAATTCTCTTCCAAACTTTGAGCATATAACTGCTCTTGTTCTGGGAGGTATTCTATGTCGATGAATTGTCCTTGAACATCAGGGTATTTGGTGCCTTCAATTCGTTTTTCAACTGTAAACTCGTGTGCCTGCCCAAGTGTTTTGTCTGGCAAGAATGTGAACTCTTCAGATAAAGAGGTAGAGGTGACATATTCCAGCTTACCATCTCCTTTAAGACCTGCATTGCTTAGGTCAATGGCGGCAGTAAAAGTTGCTTTGTTATCATATATAGGGTAGCCTTCTTCAGGTGTATCGCGTTTAAACCCAAGTGAGTAATCGGGGCGAATTGTTAGGTTTTCGCGGAATGTTGGGAAGATGTTTGATTCAAACAATCCGGCGAAATCAAAGTTTTGTCGCGAAAGCGTGTTAATGCTGTCCATTTCAAAAGGATCAAGAGTAAAGAAAAACTCTTCTTTTTTGTACGATCCATTTTGAATTTCTTTATGATCGAAGTAAACATACGATTCAATCTCACTGGTTAAGATAGGGAAGTGAGGGTTGCGTTTTGCTCCAGATTTATTGCCTGGTTCATCAATTTTTAACGAGCCTGATAGTTGAGCTATCGTATTTCCTACACGTTTAAGAATTGGTTGTCCAAAGTAGTCAAGGTCGCCTGATTGTACCTTCATACGAAGTGAGTCGATATTACTCATATCAATTTTAAAATCTTCGTACGAAAACTTAAAGCCATCACCAAACAAATTTAACATCCCCGCATTAATGGTTCCGTTAAAGGTAAAGTTTCGATTTTCCTTCAGGATGATTTGTTTGTTGCGCGGGAAGAAAACAACATTTTGATGATCGCAAATTGAGATGGATTCAACGCCATTCAGATTTAAATCATAGTTTTTTAAATCAAGTCGGGCATTCATTATTTCACCGGGCGTTATCGAGTTAAAACGAATTACATCAAAATCTTTTTTACCCAAACGAAATTGTATGTAATCGAGTAATCGCTGGCGAATGGTTATTTCATCGGTGTTAACATTATAACCGACAAAGCCATAAAACGATAGTTCAATTACCTGTTGTCGAATCGGGCTTTCTGGCAGCCCAATGTGACGTGCATATTCAGCAGCAGTAAATGGTCGTCCATGGAAGTATTTACTTGTGTTTTTCAGGCCTTGTAAAGGATGAATGGCATCCATACCTTGCAAGCGGTTATAAAATTCTTCACGAAAATAACTTAAGGATTCGAAGAAAGCCTGATTTTGGGCAGCACCACTTAACATCTCTAAATCCATCCACTGGCTATCCAGATTCCAGCGTATCAACTCAACGTCCATACTAACATTGTGAAAGGTGTTGAAGTAGGGACTAATGGCAAGACCTTCACCATTGCGGATGAGGTGTAGCTCATTTAGGTCGGCCATGTATCTGAAAATAAGGCCTGGATGATAGACGAATGCTGTATCCAACTTAATTTTTATCTCAGTATCTGTACTTAAAATCTGGTCTTTTCGAAGCGCGAAATACAAGGAGCTAGCAGTAACAAAAACGGTGTCGTTGCGAGATATGGTAATGGTTGCGGGGTTATCGGGGTTACCAGCCCCAAGGAATTTAGCCCCATTCTGTGCAAAACCACCTTCGTAATCGATATTGGGATGTATCTTTTTTATTTCAAAGCGTTCATCGTTAGTTATGAATTTGGGGTAAATGGTTCCTTCGGCTGTTTGTATCTTCATTACTTTGTGTGTCAACTTACCTTTTAGCGGTTTGTCGAAGTAATGTCGATTGTAGAATTCTACAGTATCAATACTCAACTCTGGTTTATCCATTTTTACCGAATAGTTCTGAAAAGTGGCATATACCATTGTTGGGTCAAAATCGCAGCGCTCCCAGGTGACTTTTCCCATTTCACCTTCCCATATTTCCTTTAAAGGATAAAACTTACCTTTTGTATCGTAGATTATGATGCTGTCCTTTTTTGAATGACAAACAATATTGGTAGTTGAAGGAAAATTAATAATTAGTTCGTCGCCTTCATATTCATATTTATAGTCGTTACTATGGCTTTTCCATTTAACAGCAGGCGTTGAAAATATGGTGTTAGTTGCAATTAAATCCTGACTTTGGCTTAGGAATTTTTTAACATGCCTTAATGCAAATCGGGGTGTGTTCAATAATTTGGATACCGTGGTATGCCAATTAGTAAAGCTTTCGTCCATGTGACCTTTGCTTTTAAAAGTCATAATGGTTGTTAGGTAGGTATGATAATCAGGATAGGATCTTGCTTTTTTAACGGCTAATTGAGTGCATGTTTCAATAATCAATTCTTTCAATTTATCCGATGTATTCGGATCCATCCAAAAAAGTTCAACTTCTTCAATAAATTGTTTAGAGGCTTTTTTATCTGCTGATATCTTAAATATTTCATCTAATTCCTCAATGAAAGTATCTGGTGAACCAGAGAACTTTTTTGTTTGAGCTGTGGAAGAAAGCTGTATTAATATACAGCATGTAAGAGCGAGTAAATATTTAATCATAGACTTTTAAATTTCAAAAACTTCATCTAAACAAATTAGTGACAATTCACTACTCGGAAAGTTTATACGTGGCAGCCACCCAATTGTTATCTGTTTTATGCGAAATGTATTTTAATCCTTGTTTTTCGGTTTCGGCATTTATAACTGGTAAATCTTCGGTATAGAAGCCGCTCAAGAACAAAGTGCCATCTGAATTTAAAACCTTCGAATAGTGTTGAAGATTATCTAGTAGTATGTTACGATTAATGTTGGCAAGTATAATGTCGAATTTTGTTTCATTTAACAGTTCTGATCCTCCCAATTGAATTTGCATATTAGAAATGTTATTGAGGCCAATGTTCTCAAGTGCATTGTTATACGCCCATTCATCAATGTCGATTCCTAATATTGATTTGCTGCCCTTCATTGAACACAACATACCTAATATTGCAGTGCCACATCCCATGTCGAGAACTGTTTTATTTTTCACATCCGTTTCAAGTATGTGTTGAAGCATCAAGCTGGTAGTTGAGTGATGTCCTGTGCCAAAAGCCATCTTTGGATCGATCAATATTTCGTATTTAACATCTTCAATCGGCTTGTGAAATGTGCTTCTAACCAAACAGTCTTTACCTATGGCAATTGGTTGAAAGTAGTTTTCTTCCCACACTTTGTTCCAGTTTTGATCGGCAATCGTTTCTGTCTGAAAACTTAGCGATGTACCTTCAAAAGGTAAATTTAATTGCTTTAATGTTGTGGCATCGTAGTCAGCCGATGGAATAAAAGCGTCAAAACCAGTTTCACTTTCACAGAAGCTTTCAAAACCCAGTTCACCCATTTGAGCCATTAATAAGTCATTGGCAATTTCGTTAGCTGGCGATACATTGACACTTACTTTTGTATATTGCATTTTTTTTTACAAAAGTAATTAAAACCAATGATCATTGAGGTTTTGAGTAAGTATATTTAAAAATCAAAAAGCCGAAAAGTTGAAGAACCTTTTGGATTTTAAAGCTATTAATTGTCTTTCTTAAGGGGGATTGTAAAAAAGAATATGGATTGTTTGTATTCAATCGACTCAACCCAAATTTTACCACCTAATAGTTTTATCAAATTCTTACAAATTGAGAGGCCTAGACCAGTACCATCGTAAAGACGTTGAAGTTGATTGTTTTCTAGTTTTCTGAAGGTATCAAAGATAGCTTTGGTTTTGTTTTTGGGTATGCCAATTCCGGTATCTTTAATGTATATTTTCAGATATTCTTTATTTTTTTCAAAGTGAGTGGTGATACCAATTTTAATATGTCCTTTTTCAGTGAATTTTAAGGCATTTTCAAGAAGGTTCCTGGTTATTTGCTCAATGCGCAAAGCATCGCTGTATACCTGATAAGCACTTTTGCTCATGCTTTTATTTAGCCTGAATTCCAGGCCTTTATTTTCAATGCGTTCTTTGTATTGGTTTGATATTTTCTCTATCAAATCATAAATATTGAAATCGGTTTTTTTGATGTGAAGGGTGCCTGATTCGATTCTACTCAGATCAAGAATGTCATCGATTAAAATTAATAAAGTTTCACTGTTGTTTCTAATGTGCGAAATAAAACGTTCTTGTTCTTCTGATTCAAGATCAGGCGTTTCAAGTAAGGAAGAAAAACCAATAATGGCATTCATTGGTGTTCGTATTTCGTGACTGATGTTTGCTAAAAAGGCAGATTTAAGTTTTTCCGATTCTTCAGCTTTATTCTTAGCAATTTCTAAATCTGCTGTGCGCTGAATTACCAGTTCCTCCAGATTATGACGGTGAATGTCTATTTCTTCCTTCTGTATCAGTATTTCCTCATTCTGAGCTTTAATTTCTTCTTGCCTATCTTCCAGAGTCTTATAGGCTTGACTTAGATTCTGAGTTTTTAATTTTACCTGCTTCTCTAGTCGTTTTTTCTGATTTTTTAGTTGTCTGGTTCGCAAGCGCATATATAAAACAATGGTTACGAGCAGGAGCAAGGCAACAGTAATCTTGAACCAGGGAGTTAAATAGAAAGGTGGCTTTATAACGATGTTAAGTGTTTTGCTTTCATCTGACCATAAGCCATCATTATTGGCTGCTTTAACTTCAAAAGTGTATTCGCCAGGAGGCAGATTCGTATAGGTGGCAGTTCGGTTATTGCCATTGTATATCCAATCAGAATCAAAGTTTATTAACCTGTATTGGTATTTGTTTTTTTCAGAATGAGAATAATTTAATGCCGCAAAAGTAAACGAAAGTGAATTGTCTTGATACCCAAGCGTTATTTTAGTGCTATGATTGAGGGCTCCTTTTAAAAAGGTTATTTTTTTATCTTCTTGGTATTCGTTTATATCTTGATTAAATATCTTCAATTTGGTCAATACTACTTTAGGTGCAATAGTATTGTATTTAATACTATCCGGATGAAAAATATTAAAGCCTCCAAGCCCACCAAAAATAAGTCGGTCATCGTCAAGCTTTAGAGATGATTCCATGTAGAATTCCTTTTCCTGGATGCCATCTGAATAAAAGAATTCAAAAAATTCATTCGTATTAGGTTTAAAACGAACCAGAGATTTAGCAGTTGTAAACCAGATGTCACCATTGTTGTCTTCTTCTATGGCGAAAATCACGTCGTTGTGTAATCCATCTTCAAGACTAATTTTCTTCGTGAATGTGCCGTTCTCGTTTTTTTGAATTAGCCCTTCGGTTGTGCCAATCCAAAAGCGATTTTTGGAATCAATTTTAAGAGATACTATGCGATTGCTTGCGATGGACTCTTTATTATTTGATTCATGTTTGTATAGGTTTAAAAATTCTTTTGTATCCGGATTAAATTCAGATATCCCGCCACCTGCCGATGCAAGCCAAAGATTTCCATTGGAATCTTCTTCCATCGTCCAAATTAAATTTTCTAAAACTTCAGGACTACTGTTAGGGTATGGTTTGTAAAGATTAAATTTTCCTGTTGCTTCATCAAAACTTTCAATGCCTGCATCAGTTCCTAACCAAATGCGATTTTTTGAATCAATTAATACATCACGAATATAATTGCTGCCGAGTCGACCTTCTTCAGAGTATTCTGCTATATGTTGATTAATTCTATTTGTAGTTTTATCGATAATATTTAAGCCATAGCGCGTACCTGCATATATTTTATTGTTTTTTTGCAGTATATCAAAAACATGACTGTCGCTAATTTCAGGGTATTTAATTGATTTGTCTTTAAAGGTATGATTGTTCAGATCGAAATATAAAAGACCGTTTCCCCATGTGCTAATTATGAGTTCATCATTTTTTGAGAGTAGAAATGAATGGCATTCAGCACTTAGTGCATCGGCTGGGAATTCATCATCAGCAATCAGTCTGAATTTTTGAAGCATGGGATCAATGAGGTTAATCCCATCTGAGCTTGCTACCCATATAATGTTGCTTTGCTTTGAGAAAAAGAAATCTGTGATGCGATTATTACTTATTGAGTTAGGATCTTTGCTCCTGTAAGTAAATGTTTTAACTGCATCATTGTTTTCTGAAACTATAAATAGGCCATCGCCATAGGTACCTACCCATATATCTCCTTTATTGTCAAGTGCCAAGGTGTTGACATCAGCTGTTCTAATGCGCTCAGTTAGTTTCGAGCTTACTTCACTTATTAAACCTGTTGATTTATTTAGTTTGTGAAGTCCACCCATGGCCGTTCCAAAGTAGAATTCCGCTTCGTTTTTTTCAATAATGCTCCAGGTATAGTTGCTGGCAAGTAAATTGTTTTTTTCACTATTGCAATATTGATGAATTTCAAGGTTGTTGGGGTTTAGTTGAAGCAAACCATTACCCCAAGTGCAAATCCATACATCTCCAGAAGAGTCACACATGACTTGTCGGATTAAATTGCTACTTGAATTTAAAAAGTCATATTCAGATAAATCTATAGAACGGGTTTCTTTTGTGATCGGATTAATTACGACCAGACCTTGTCCCCATGTGCCACACCATATCGATCCATCAGCGGATAAACTCATGCTGTAGACAGCATTTAATATATCACCATCATTGGTTAGAAAACGCTCAAATGTTTCGGTTTTAGAATCATAAAGGTTAATACCATTGTTGGTTCCAACCCAAAGCTGTTGGTTTTGGTCGAGTATGAGAGATTGAACACCATTATGACTTAGTGAGCTTGAATCATTAGCCTGATACCTGAATTCTTTAAATTCGTACCCATCGAATCGATTAAGACCATTGTAGGTTGCTATCCATATATAACCTTCGCTATCTTGTATTACGGCTGTGCATGAACCATGAGATAATCCATGTTTTACATTAAAGGATTGGAAATTTATATCCGTATTTAGCGAAAATGTCTTAGGCGACATTATAATTGCTAAAAACAGAAATAGGATTTTATAAAAGTATAACGCTATATTAATAGTCTTACTTCGTCTCATTCTGGGTCATTACTGTGCTGTAAATATAGGAATGCTAGCTGAATTCCAATGTTAATGATAGAATGAATTTGATAAAAAGTCGGTTTTTTCAGATTAAAAGAAATGAGATTATACACAAAGAGGTTATTCGTCGAATAACCTCTTTGTTTAATTTGTTTACAACAGCTTAAAAAGCAGCAATAATTCCATGAAAGTCTTCTGCCTTAAGCGAAGCTCCACCAATTAAACCACCATCAACATCAGGGTTTGAAAATAATTCTTTGGCATTAGAAGCTTTACAACTACCACCATATAGAATGCTCGTGTTATCGGCAACTTCCGCACCATATTTGTCAGCTAATGTCTGACGAATAAAAGCGTGAATTTCCTGTGCTTGTTCAGGAGATGCCGTTTTACCTGTTCCGATGGCCCACACTGGTTCGTAAGCCAAAACAACCTTGCTAAATGCATCAGCACTTAGGTGGAATAAAGCTTCTTCGATTTGAGTTTTAACAACATCAAAATGTTTTTCAGCTTCACGCTCTTCTAGTACTTCGCCAATACAGAAGATAGGTGTTAGGTCGTTAGCTAAAGCTAAGTCCGTTTTTTCTTTAAGAGAAGCATTGGTTTCACCGTAATAAGCTCTACGCTCTGAGTGACCAAGAATCACATATTGAGCTCCTGTAGATTTTACCATAGCGGCAGAAATCTCACCTGTGTATGCACCACTTACTTTATCTGCGCAGTTTTGAGCTGCAATTCCAACTACACTGCTATCAACAGCTTTTACAGCCTCTGTAATATGGATAAATGGCGTTCCTAGTACCACTTTGCAATTTGGCTTGTTTGCCACTAAAATAGCGTTCACTTCTTTGGCTAAAGTAATTCCCTCTTCCAGGGTGTTGTTCATTTTCCAGTTCCCAGCAACAATGTTTTGTCTCATCAATTGTAATTTTAAAGTTTATTTAATTCGATATAGTAACACTATAATACCAAGCAATGCCAAGGCCCAGAATAAAACTATCCATTGGTCCTTGCTACTCTTTAATGATTTAATAGAATGTGAAAGTGTATTGTCTAAATCATTAATACTTGGAATATCACTGTGCATGTATTTTGCTATAATGGTTCCCTTATAAAGTATAACTAATCCAGGATTACCTCTGCATATTGTTTTTAATAATGTTTCGTCGGCGTTGATGTATTCAAATCCACACGAGTGCTTCGAATCAAAACTGTAATAGTCTTCGGGCAGAGATGCTGTTGCAACATAAAAAAGGAAGTTCTTTTCCATGCATAATTTATGCACTGCTTTCAAATGCTCAATTGATTCTTCAGAAGCTTTTTCAATTTTTGGAGTAATAAGTAAATACACCGGTTTATCGTGCTTGATAAGGTCTGAACTTATATCGAGGCCATCCTCTGATTGTAATATGAAGTTTTGAATAGGGGCTTGATAGCCTTCTTTCACCACTTTCGTTTTTGCTTCAACAAACACCCAGGTAGTATCATTATATGGGTAGTTGTGCTCATCAAATTCTTTTTTCTCTCCATCTTTCTCAAGAATGAAACTGGTTTCGTAAACCGTTTCAGGCGCTCCTTCCGGAATGCTCATCCCTTGTTCAATGTTGGTTCCTACTTTGTATGGTCTGAAATCTAATAAAGGCAGGTGCTGAATCGAATTGACTGAAATACCAACAATGAAAAGAATACTGATTATGCTTCCAATATTTTGTTTTAATGCTGATAGGGAAGAGGCATTTCTATTACGTTTTTTATAAATGTAAAAACTTAGCGGAAGTAAGAAGAGGTTTTTAAAGAAAGTTTCCCAATTAGTAAGCTTAACTGCATCGCCAAAACAACCACAGTCACTAACAGGCGCATATATAGCACTATAAAGAGTTAGTATTGTAAAAAATGCCATAAACACAAAAGCCAAAGGAGAAATCTTCTTAATATTTAGATTAAACAGAAGGAGGAAACCGATGGCAAATTCAAGCGTCGATAATACTATTGCTAATATTAAACCAGGTGTTTCAAAATTATGCAAGCCAATTATTTCGAGGTATTCCGCAATTTTAATGGCACTACCTTGCGGATCAACGGCTTTTACGAAGCCCGAAAACACAAAGACGATACCCAGAATAACTCTACAAATAATATTAAGCATAGTAATCTATTTTTTATTGATTATCCTCATCGTTTGGAAATTCCAATTTAATCATCGCAAAAATGGCGTAATTGATGATGTCCATATAGTTGGCATCAATTCCTTCTGAGATGATCGTTTTTCCTTGGTTGTCCTCAATTTGTTTTGTGCGATGAAGCTTCATCAAAATTAAATCGGTGAAAGAACTAACGCGCATTTTCCGCCAGGCTTCGTCATAATCATGGTTTTTATCTTCCATTAATGCCTTTGAGCCATATATTTTTTCAAGGTAAAGCTTTAGAGCTTCGTCTTGGTTCATCTCTGGTTCGTCAGCTGGTTTTAGTTCCAGCTGAACCAAAGCCATGGCTGCGTAATTAATGATGCCAATGAATTCAGATCGAACGCCTTCGTCAACTTTTGATATTCCTTTTGTTTCAATGCTTCTTATGCGTTGCGCCTTGATGTAGATCTGGTCTGTCATACTCGACGACCTTAGTATTCTCCACGCAGTACCGTAATCACGCATTTTCTTTTCAAAGATGTCTTTACAAATTGATATTACGTGGTCAAATTGAGAGTCAGTTTTCGTCACTTTTGATTTTTTTTGAATGGAGCCGTAAAAATATCAAAAAATGATGAATATAGATGCTAAGTAGATAAGATTATAAGTAAAAGAAGGGTTTATTTTTAGAATCAAAAAAAAGGCTTCTGTCCGATCACACCCGATAGCAGCTGTGATGGAATTGATTGCTAGGGATGATTACGGGCAAAAGCCATTGCCAATATACAACTTTTTTTATTTCTTTTTAACAAAAGTATAGATTACTCCAAGTACAGCACCAGCTCCACCAGTAAGTAGAATGTTGGTTCTGATTTTAGCTATACCAGTAGCTTTACGGGCGAAAGAGCCAAGTTTACCACCCGCACTACTGAATATGTCAGAAATGTCAATATATTCGCCACCTATCTTACCAAAAAGTAAATATCCAATGACCAAGCCAGCTAATGCTGCGATTAAAATAACGACTAATTTTTTTTGCATGTTTTTCGGATTGTCTAATTAATAATGGTTTTATTTTTATTCAAATGGAAGCATATGTTTCCACAATCGTTCAAATTCCTTTCTGAACTGTACTATTAGTTGCTGCTCGTTAGTAACAATAATGTTTTCCTGATTGTGTTCTGCTGCACTTCGTGTCCAGTTATAGCTACCTGTGATTAATGTTGCCTCATCAAATATAGCAAACTTATTGTGCATGTGGTAGCTGGTATTATCTGTCTTTATGATGGCTCCCTTTTTGTGCAGATAGTCAATATCCGATCCCATATCCATGGTTTTATCATCGTCGGTTATTATTCTAACTTTAATGCCCTTGGAAATGGCATAAACAATTTTATCACGAATTACATTATCACTTATTGTAAATACGCATATGTCGATGCTTCTGCATGCGTAGGATATTTCATTGCAAATGGCTTGCTGGCAGTCGTTACCCGGACTAAAGTAGGATTTGAAATTGGATTGTGACTCTTCTTTGGGCAGTAGCAACTTATTGGCTTGCTCCAGCCAATTAAGTAATTGTAGTGATTTGTGATCAGAGAGTTCTTCTCTTGTCATTTTAAATATCTCGCTACGCAATCGATTAAGGTCATTCTTTTTTAATTGTTTATCAGAAAGAACTGACTTGAGTGCTTTTTTTTCGGAATTGGATAAGATAAAATCGTCAAGTGAAGCTTTTAGGTATTGTAAGGTCTCTTGCATGTTGCTTATTATAGGGTTCTTTGGATTAATTGCTGAATTTGTTTTTCAAGCTTTAATAGCTTCTCATCATTAGATATGCTCGGTGTTGTGCCAATATATTGGATTATTGGATAGCAATATTCTATTTCATTTTTATTGATGATATGTAATTCTGAATCGATTTCTGTTAAATGTAGACGTTCGTTTGCTAATATATTTAGCTTGCTAATATAAATAGCGTTTTTTGTTTTTATTAGATAATATTGTTGAGTGTTAATTGTATTTGTGTCGGTACAAATAATGATGCTTGTATTGTTTTCGAATATTTCAGGGCTTGTTTTGAAATGAACCTTGTCAATGCTAATGGCAATGTTATCTTGGCTATGCGGTGGAATAGGTATATGTAGAAGTGATGTCGAACCTAAGAGTTGTTTAATACTTTTTTTAATTAATTCACTGGAGTGTGAATACGGGATTTTTCTAATTTCTAATTTTTGCTTAACAGGGCTCTTAAAAACGGGTTCGTTGCCTACGTCGAAATGGTATAAATCATTTACCGTAAGTTCTTTATTTATGAGTTCGTCAATAGTGATGCTAAAATGTTTAGCTACATTATTAATCAGTTCCAGTTTTGGTTCAGCTCTACCTTCTTCGTATGAACCCACGCTAGCCCTTGATAAATCAAAGATATTGGCGAATTCAGTCTGGCTTATTTTTCGTATCGAACGAATCTTCCGTATATTTTTTCCAAAAAAACTCATAAATAATGCTAATTTAATTGGCAGAAATAAAATATTATTCTATATTTGCTATTGTAGTTGTCAAAATAAGAAAAATAAAATGACTATTGCTAATAAATTTAACACAAACATATAATAATTATAAATTAACAATTGATGCTTTATGAAAAGAGAAAATTTTCTAAATTCAAATCCTGAAAAAATTGTTTAAAGAAGCCAACAATGGAAAATCATTTTGAAAAAGTAAAAAATTACCTGTTAGAACTAAATTGTGAAATCATCACCGAACAAGTTGAAGATGGAGTGCTTGTTGTGAATAAGGAAGATGAAGGAATAATGAATTTGGTTCTTGGTTGTGCCGACCCTCTGCTTATTATGGAGCAGTTTATTTTTCAAATGGAAGCAGATAGTTTGCGTGTATTTAAACAACTTTTGATGAAGAATCGTGACATTGTTCACGGCGCTTTTGTTCTCGACGAAACTGGTACAAAGGTGATATTCAGGGATACACTGCAGATAGAGAATCTGGATTTGAATGAGCTGGAAGGCTCGATTAACTCACTTAGTTTATTGCTGAGTGAGTATGCGGAAGAAATAATTAAGTTGTCCTCAAAAAATTAATGTTATGAACGTATTTAGTAGATTATTCAAGATAGGTACAGCGGAAGCTCACTCAGCAGTTGATAAATTAGAAGATCCCATTAAAATGACCGAACAAGGTATCAGGGATTTGAAAAAGCATTTAGATGAAAGTTTGAAAGCGTTTGCAGAAGTAAAGGCATTGGCCATTCGTTCGAAGAATGATTTAGAAACAAATCGCAATCGTGCTAAAGATTATGAGAGCAAAGCCATTCTTTTATTGAAAAAAGCTGAGAATGGTAGTATTTCGGCTGATGAAGCTGATCGATTAGCAACTGAAGCTTTAAGTAAAAAAGAAGAGTGTGTTACATTTGCTGGTGAGAAGCAAAAGGAAGTTGATAAGTTTGATCAGAACATTGCGCAGTTAGATAAGAATATTAAAAGCTTACGTTCGCAAATTAGTACTTACGAGAATGAGTTACGTACGCTTAAAGCTCGTGTAAAAGTTAGCAAGGCAACTAAGAATATTAATAAGCAAATGGCTCAGATTGATTCGGGTAGTACAATAAGTATGCTCGAAAAAATGAAGGAGAAAGTGAACCAGGAGGAAGCTCTGTCTGAGGCGTATGGTGATATTGCCAATGAGTCAAAAAGCTTGGATGATGAAATAAATTCAGCTCTTGGTGGAGAAAATAAGGCTGAAGCTTCTGAATCATTGGCTAAGTTGAAAGAAAAATTGGGTATGAATAAAGAAGAATAAACGATAAAGAGCTTAATGCAAATAATTGTATTAAGCTCTTTTTTAATATACGTCTTGCCATATTATAGCAAAGGCTTAAATATAGTAAGACAAGCTATTACCTAACCTTAAATCCTTATTCATGAAGGAACTATTTGAAGCTGCGTTTTCAGGGGTGAATATTATACCCACTGTTTTATTACTATTGATATTGGTTTATTGGATTTTTGTCATCATTGGTGCCATGGATATGGATTTTCTTGATGTAGACGTTGATACCGATGTTGACATTGATGCGGACGTAGATGTAGATACTGACCTTGATACAGATGCAGATGTCGACACCGATGGTGTCGGATCCGCTGCCTTTCTCAATTCCATACTAATCTTCTTCAACCTAGGCAGAATACCCTTTATGGTGTGGTTAAGTTTCCTGATAATTCCCATGTGGTTTATATCAATCCTGTTTAACCATGTATTTCACAATAGTTCCTTCTTGATTTCATTGATCGCTCTTATCCCCAATTTAATTGTAAGTGTATTAGCCTCTAAAGTATTAACTACTCCCATTGCAGCTCTTTTCGCTAAAATGAAGAAGAACGACGATGATAGTTTTAAATATGTAGGTAAGATTTGCACAGTTTTAATGACGGCTTGCCATAATAAATTTGGACAGGCAGAAATAAAGCGTGAAGGCAATATTTACCGTGTAAACATCTTAACCAAAGATGAAAGTGTAAAGCTCGACAAAGGTCAAACCGCTTTAATAATAGAATACATACCTGAAAAGAAATGTTACTTAGTAGAACCCTATAAAATATAACAAATGGAAATTATTCAATCATTAAGTATTGCTACAGTATTATTAATTGTATTTGTCGTAATTGGAACCTTGGCTCTAATTATAAAGACTTTTCGTAAAGCCACCCAAGGTCAAGCCTTGGTAAAAACTGGTTTTGGTGGAGCTAAAGTCTCTTTTTCTGGTTTGTTTGTAATACCCATTTTTCATAAAATGGAGATTATGGACATCACGCTTAAAACCGTTGTGATTGAGCGTATGGGCAAGGATGGCCTTATTTGTATGGATAATATGCGTGCAGATATTAAAGTGGCCTTTTTTGTTCGTGTAAATAAAACCTCAGAAGATGTTATTCAGGTTGCTCAGTCAATAGGTTGTGTTCGAGCATCTGACCAAAGAGCCCTAGTTGAGTTATTTGACGCTAAATTTTCGGAAGCATTAAAAACGGTGGGTAAGCAATTCGACTTTGTTTCCTTGTACAATTCGCGTGAGAAGTTTAAGCATGAGATTTTAAATATCATTGGTACGGATTTGAATGGATACATTTTGGATGATTGTGCCATTGACTTCCTGGAGCAGACACCGCTTGAATCTTTATCTGAAAATAATATTCTTGATGCAGAGGGTATTAAGAAAATTGTTGAACTAACAGCCGCTCAAAAAATATTATCGAATCAGATTGAGAGAGATAAGCAGAAGACAATTACTAAGCAAGATGTTGAAGCACGTGAAACAGTACTTGAGCTTGAACGTCAGTTAGCCGAAACGGAAGAAAACCAAAAACGTGAGGTTGCTAATATTAAAGATCGTCAGGAAGCTGAGATTAAGAAGGTAGCTGAAGAGCAACGATTAATTGCTGAAAAAGCACGCATAATTACTGAAGAAGAAGTGGCTGTTGCTGAGAAAAATAAGGAGCGTCAGATTGTTATCGCTGAGAAAAATCGCGAACGCGTGGAAGCTGTAGAGACGGAAGCAGTTGAACAGGAGCGTGCCTTGAAGCAAACTGAACGTGAAAAAGTGGTGACACTGGCTCAGATCTCAAAAGAAAAAGAAGTAGAAATTGAGAAGAAGCAAATTCAGGAAGTGATTCGTGAGCGTGTGGAAGTAGAAAAAGCAACTGTAGCTGAACAGGAGAAGATAAAAGATACGCAGGAGTTTGCGACGGCTGATCGAGCGAAGAAAGTGGCGATTACCAATGCTGAAATGGATGCTGAAGAGGCTTTCGTTAAAGAGATAAAGTCAGCGGAAGCAGCTAAAAATGCAGCAGAACACAATGCTAAAACACAAATTATACAAGCCGAAGCTCAGTACGAAGCCGCGGGTAAACAAGCCGAGGCAACTAAAATTTTAGCTGAAGCTAAAGCGGCAGAAGCGGCGGCACTTGGTGTTGCAGAGGCTCAGGTAATAGAGGCTAAGGCTGATGCCCTTGAAAAACAAGGAATTAACGAAGCTAAGGTCTTAGAGGTAAAAGCAGAGGCTGAAGCCAAAGGAACCAAAGCCAGAGCGGCAGCAGAGGCTGAAGCAACTAAGAATGTTGGTGAAGCAGAGGCTGATGTTATAAAGGCGAAAGCAGTTGCGGCTGAAGAAAAAGGACAAGCTGAGAATAAAGTGCTTGATGAGCGTTACAGCGTCGAGGCCAAAGGTATCGAAGAAAAAGGTATGGCCATGAAGAAGCTTGATGATGTTGGACGAGACCACGAAGAATTCAAGTTGAAATTGGATATGCAGAAAGAGCTGGAGTTGGCTCGAATCAATATTCAGAAAGATATAGCAGATGCTCAGGCTAATGTTATTGCGGAAGCACTGAAAGCTGCGAATATCGATATCGTTGGTGGTGAAACAATGTTCTTTGATAAGATTGTAGGATCAATTACACAAGGTAAGCAGGTTGATAAGGTGGTTAACAATAGCGAAATAATCAGCGATATCAAAAATCATTTCTTTGATAGCGAAGATGGAAGCAGCTTTAAAGATCAATTTGCAAGTTTTATTGATCAGTTTGGTATTTCATCTGAGGACGTTAGAAACCTTAGTATAAGTGCCTTAATTGGTAAAATGATGAATGAAAACCCTGATAGCAAAACAAGTAGTATGTTATCGAGCTTGAGCGATATCGCGCGTAGTCTTGGGGTTTCGAATCAAACAGCTCATAACCTAGGTATTCGTTTATAAACATACCAAAGATTGATACAGGTGCCATGTTGGGACGATTTAAAAGATCGTTCCATGGCATTGGTTACCTGTGTTTATTACCCTATTTATACCTTTTCTCTATTACCATAAACATATAAGACTAACTGATATCCTATGTCTGATAAGCCTAATACAGCAAACGAAAAAAATATTCAACTCGAAGAAGGAACTTATGAAATAATTAAGAACCGATTGAGAAAAAATGCTGATGATCTGGGGCAAAGGCTTGATAAGCTCAATGTTTCACGAAAAGAAGTGTTTGGTTCCATCGAGAGTTCACTGGTTGCCACTGATCGTATTAGCACACAAAATAATTGTTCGCCCGTTGATATGGTATCCATTGGAAGTTCAATGATATTTGGTTACAATGTGATTATTGGTCTTAAAACCAAAACATCTTTGGACGATGTGTTTAGTATATATTCATATGAGGATCGTAAGTTTTCAGAACAAAGTTTGTCACTGATTGAGGATGATCAATTTTTAAGTGACTTTGAGAACCTATATGAGTATTATAAAACAACACGATTTATCAAGTTTGCAAGCATAGGGCCACATCTGTATATGGTTTTTCAGATCGGAAAAAAAACGGATGATATTAAGGCTTTTAAATGGTTGGTAAAGGGAGATAAGTTAGAATATAAAGGTAATCGGCATACACATGAATTTGTTTTTCCCGATCAGCACGAGTTTCAATGGACAAAGGCAACGCGCGAGCAGTATGTTTATGGCGAACATCCACATGTATCCATCGAAGATATTGTTTTTGTAGAGGCTGTTGGAGGCGATCTTACCATTAAAATTGAAGACAATACGGATAGCGGTTTAGGTATTTATGCCGAGGAGGTTGAAGTGCCTGATCAAACCCTAGATGATTCCGAAATTCATTATGCCATTGTTGGCAATTTAGTTGTGATACGCATATTGCCCTATAAGGAAAAGGACTTTCGATATTTTGTATACAACTCAAAAGTACAAGAGGTCAAACGAATTGATGCGCTTGAAGATTCCTGTGTATTATTGCCAGATGATCAAGGTTTGATTTTTGCCAATGGTTATTATTTGCAAAACGGACAGTTCAAGGTGTTTGATGGTGATTTTGACAACCTGATGTTTGAGCGTAAAGTAGCATCATTTAATGGTGAGGATTTTCTATATGTCTTTTTCAATCAGGAAGTAGGTACTTACGTCTTGCTCATTTATAATTTAATCAATCAAAAGATTGAAACGCCGCTTATTTGTAATGGTTACTCTATGTTTGATAATGGTGAATTGTGCTATTTTAAAGGACATGAAGAAGCCAGTAAGCATCATACCATACAAGTATGGACAACGCCATTCATGACTTCTGACCACCAATTACCTGCCTCTAATAATTCGCGCCTTTATAAAATTGGAAATAAAGATGTGGTAAAGGCAATGGCGGAGTGTCGTGAAGTTATGTTGCTGGTAAATAAGGATGAAAGTTATAATGATGTATACGGCGATTTAGTTAAGCAGTGTACATCCATTGTAGATTCGTATTACTGGTTGGCCGAAACTGATGCCTTCGACATTAAAAGTCCTTTGTTGGAAATTAAGAAATCGGCTTTTTCAGCAATAAGTGAATATGAGAAAGTACGCAGCATCAGAAAAAGTACAACAGATAGTGTAAACGATGCAGAAGTCAAGGTAAAGGAGATTTTCAGACATATTAGTTCTCAGAATATAACTGACATAGATCGTTATGTGCAGTTGTTGGCTGATTTGCGTGCTGTTAGAGGTGAAATAATAAGCTTGCAGGAACTTCGCTATGTTGATCTGGATTTTGTAAAAGAACTGGAGCAGTCTGTCGAAGAGAAGACCCACCGTTTATCACAGGACTGTGTTACCTTCTTGCTTCGAGACGAGGCCTTGGATGCCTACGAGCAAAAGGTTGAGAAAATTCGTTCATCAGTCGGCGAAATTGCTAAAGTAAGTGAAGCTGATGATCTTTCCGAAGAAATTGTGAAGCTGGCAGGTCAGTTGGAAATGTTGATTGATATTGTAAGTAACCTAAAGATTGATGATGCTACTCAAACTACACAAATCATCAATAATATCTCGGCTGTATACTCCCAGTTTAATATTATAAAAGCCGATTTAAAGAAACAGCGCAAAGGATTAAGAGCCGTTGAGGCGAAAGCAGAGTTTGCTTCTCAACTTCGATTGGTTGAGCAGGGCATGCTTAATTACCTCGATCTTTGTGATTCTCCTGGTAAGGCTGATGAATATCTTTCAAAACTTATGGTACAGCTCGAAGAGTTGGAAGGTAAGTTTTCTGATTTTGAAGAGTTCATGGAATCCATCACGCAAAAACGTGAGCAGGTTTATAATGCCTTCGAATCGAAAAAGTTGAGTTTGGTTGAGAAACGCAACCGAAAAACAACGGCACTTCAATCTTCAGCAGAGCGCATACTTAAAGCCATTCGTAATCGTGTTTCAAAGTTTAAAGAGATAAATGAAGTGAATGGTTATTTTGCTTCGGATTTAATGATTGAGAAAGTTCGTGATGTAATAACTGAGCTGAAAGAGCTGGATGATAACATTAAAGCGGATGATCTTGAAAGTAAATTAAAATCACTTAAGGAAGAAACAGTAAGGCAACTAAAGGATAAGCAGGAGTTGTTTGAAGATGGGTCCAATATTATAAAGTTTGGAAATCATAAATTCTCGGTTAATACTCAAAACCTTGAATTGTCGATGATTAACAAGGATGGTGAAATGTACTATCACCTAAGTAGTACTAACTTTTTTGAGCAAGTTCGTGACGAAAGCTTTTTAGCTACCAAAGAAATATGGAATCAAGTGTTGCCATCGGAAGATAAGAATGTGTATCGTTCCGAATTTTTGGCCTATCAAATTTATACGATGTCACTTGAACAGACAGAGGGCAGTGCATCTCTAAAAGAATTAAAAGAAAAGGATGAGACTCAATTGCAGGAATATGTGCAGGGTGTTATGTCATTGCGATACAACGAAGGTTACTCCAAAGGGGTTCACGATGTGGATGCTGCTTTGATATTAAGGCAAATGCTTAATGTGTATTTTAATGCTGGTTTGCTGCGCTTCTCTGCTGATGCGCGTGCTATGGCTGAGTATTTTTGGAATGCCCATTGCGATGAAGTTCTTAAGTCAGATTTGAACAATAACCTGAAAGGGGCTGGTTTGATTTTGCAGGTTTTTCCGGATACTAAACAGTTCAATTATTTGCTTGATGTGCTCGAAAAGCACTTATGTGAATTTAATAATGAGGAGCAATTGTTTGATGCTGAGTTAATCAAAGATGCTGCTTCATACCTGCTGTATCAAATTGCAAAAGAGGATAACTTTATTTTATCGAAGGAGGCATCTGTTCTGTTTGATGGGTTTCAAGATTACCTTAGAAAGAATCGTGCAAGCAAACAGTTTAAAGCTTCTGTTGAACCCTTGAAAGAAGATAAGTCCAATGCCTATCGCTTGATTCGCAACTGGGTTTCAGCCTATTTTGATGTTGAGAAAAAAGATACGCAATACCTTAACGAAGTAAGTATAAGTCTGCTGTTGGATTCAAGGAAGGACAAAACTTTAATAAATCAATCCGTTAAGTGTCAGCTTGAAGGTTTAAAAGGGAGTCATAATTTGCTACATGGAAAAGCTTATTCTTTTGACTTTAATGAGTTTGTGTCGCGCCTTAAGCACTTTGTTACTATTAAAACGACTTTGTATACGCAATATACAAGACAGAAGAAACAACTAACCGAGCAATTTGCCGATGACTTACGATTACATGAATTTAAACCGCGTGTATTGTCTTCATTTGTACGTAATAAGTTAATCGATAAAGTTTATTTTCCTCTTATTGGTAATAACCTGGCAAAGCAGATAGGAGCAGAGGGAGCTGGTAAACGTACCGATTTAATGGGTATGTTGTTATTAATATCGCCTCCGGGATATGGTAAAACCACCTTAATGGAATATTTGGCCAGTCGATTGGGTATTATATTCATGAAAATAAATGGGCCGTCTATTGGTCACGTAATCACATCACTCGATCCATCTGAGGCGGTTAATGCCGCTGCGCGTGAAGAGTTGGAAAAACTAAATCTGGCTTTTGAAATGGGAGATAATGTGATGATTTATCTGGACGATATTCAGCATTGTAATCCTGAATTTTTACAGAAGTTTATATCGCTTTGTGATGCCCAGCGTAAGGTTGAAGGTGTGTATAAGGGTAAGAGTAAAACTTATGACTTTAGAGGTAAAAAGGTTTGCGTGGTAATGGCTGGTAACCCTTATACCGAAAGTGGTGATAAGTTTAAGATACCTGATATGTTAGCCAACCGTGCCGATATTTATAATATTGGAGATATCATTGGTGGATCGGACGAGGAATTTAAAATGAGTTATATCGAGAATTCCCTTACCTCGAATCCTGTTTTAAATAAACTATCAAGCAAAAGCCAGGCGGACTTATATACGCTTATTTCAATAGCTGAAACAGGACAAAAGGATGGGCATGAGTTTGAGGCTGCACATACGCCTGAAGAAATTAATGACTACGTAGATGTGTTGAAGAAGTTGATTAAGGCGCGTGATGTAATACTAAAAGTGAATTTGGAGTATATTTCTTCTGCAGCACAAGCCGATGAATATCGTACTGAGCCTGCATTTAAGTTGCAAGGATCCTATCGCGATATGAATAAGATATCGGAAAAGATATTGCCGATTATGAATGAGGAAGAGTTGAATACTTTGTTATTATCGCATTATAGAAATGAGGCGCAAACATTAACCACGGGTGCGGAAGCAAACATGCTTAAATTTAAAGAATTATATGGCGTGTTGAATGAAGAAGATAAGCTGCGTTGGACAGAAGTTAAAGAAGCTTTCGTTCGAAATAATAAACTGAAGGGACTAGGTGAAGATGGTCAAACCGCCAACGTTTTAATTCAGATGGAAGAAATTGCTAAGGGTGTGCTTGGAATCAAAGATGAGTTGGGACGTAAATAATTAAGTGTTGTTATAACCTATTAGGGTCTTTAATCGTTATAAACTGTATGAAAGCGCCATATTATATTTTTACACTTGTTTTGCTTTTTACCTGGCTTAGTTCATCTACTTCTCAAGATGTTAAAAAAGTTACGCGTAATTATGGTTTTTTCAAAGAGGTGTATTCTCATGTTAAACCAGATACAAGTATTAAAGAGGGGAGTTACCGATTGTTCTATAAACACCAACTAATTGAGGATGGTAATTATAGAAATGGTAAAAGAATAGGACAGTGGCAATATTATAGTTTTAATAATCTGTTGGAATATGAGTATGATTTCGATTCGGATTCAATTGTCAGAATAGGAAGTAATAACAGAATTATTTCATCTGTTCGAACACCTTGCTTTTATAAAGGCAGTCCTTTGATTCCATATCTTTTTATGGTCGATCATGTTAATTATCCCGAAAAAGCGGTTGATGAAGACATCAGTGGTAGGATAGTGCTTAATTTAATGATTGATAAGAATGGTAAGGTTTATGGCTACTACATATCTGAGAAATTACATCCTCTTATTGATAAGGCAGTTTTAAAGGTTGCATCGGATTTGCCCGATGAATGGGAGTTTCTATCTGCCACAAGAAATGGAGCTCCCATAAAGAGTGAGTATATTATTCCTCTCGAATTCGAAATAGATTAACTCTGTATCAAATCGTTAATAAATAACATTAGATCTTGGGAATTTGATAATACTCTGCCTTTATCCTCTTCGATTGGCGAATAAATAACATTTGTATTACCCTTTTCATATAGTAATATTGGATACTGTTTTTGAACTTGTTCTTCCTCAAATTGCTTAAGACTTAGATCGTGAGGAGTTTCAAGAATGATTACAGCAATGTCATTTGATTCTGGAATGTGTTGCAGAGCCTCTTTGCTATACACACAAATCCTTTGGTGTGTTGGAATAAATGATAAGTGGCTCGATACTTCATCATTATTTCGGTAGATAAGAATCCTTGGTTTATTGAGCTCCGAAAGGTGCGCTATATTGTATTGGGGTATTGTTAGGCGAAAAGTTGAGCCGGCATCTTCCTTTGATTTTAGCCATAAATAACCACCAAGAGACTTCGTCAGGTGTTGGCATATACTTAAGCCCAGACCAGCACCTCCAAAGTCGCGAGAGTTTTCGTCATTGGCTTGCCTGAACTTTTGAAATATACTCGAGGTTTTTTCTTTGGGAATGCCAATACCAGTATCCGATACCATAAATTCAATGGAGCCATCTTTTTGGTATGTGCTTTTTACACGTATTTCTCCCTTGTAAGTAAATTTTACGGCGTTGTTTATTAATTGTCGTAACACTTGTTCAACTCTGTACTGGTCGGTTTCAATAATTGGTGCTGACTCTTCAATTGTGGGATAGTCAATGATAAACTCAACATTTGACTGATTTTGAAGAAGGTTTTTGGCATATTCTTCTAGGGAATGGAAGAGTTCATTTACACTCAGATCCTCATTTTTGAGTTTTATTATGCCAGACTCAATTTTAGAAAACTCCATAATGTCGTTGATCAGATTAAGGAGATTGTTGGCGCTGGATTTTATGATGTTATGAAATTCTTTTCGTTCAAGGTTTGATATCTGATCATCACACATCAATTCGGTAAATCCCATGATACTGTTCATTGGAGTTCTGATTTCATGCGACATATTTGCCAGGAATGATGATTTTAAGCGATCCGATTCTTCCGCCTTTCTTTTAGCTTCTTTCATTTCGGTTTCGATCCGAACCTTCTCCGAAACATCTTTAATTAGAAAGAAATGAACGTTGGTACCATAATAGTCAATTTCGAAAGTGCTGATGCTAACCGGAACCTCATTGTTATTTTGAGTTATTAAATGATTAATAGTTCTAAGTTTATCGTGTTCATTGTTTGGGTTGAAACGATCTTGCATCAGGTCGTGTTGATAGCCTGGCGTAAAGTCAAGAATCCGTTTGTTTTTTAAAGAATTATAATCTATTTCTAATAATTCACAGGCTGCTATATTAGCTTCCAGTATATGGCCTTCGTAATCTTCAACCAATAAAGCAAGGTTAGTTTTGTCTATAATCTCTTTAAAATATTTTTTTCTAAACTCAATATCACTCAGGTTACTTTCAATGTGTGTAATGTTTTCAATTACAATGCTGCAAAGTGATACTTGCAGGTTTTCGAGAATAATAGGTTTAGTGGTAATTTTTAAGGAAGAATGATTAACATGATTTATGGTGTAGCTTTTTTCCCTGTTTAAAGATATGTCGATGTCACTGACATTAATTTTTAATGCTTCGTGCCAAATTTGTTGAAATAGCTCATTTCTGTTTTTACCACATTGAGCAATAAACTGCACATTACTAACACTGATTCGCCCCTCCGAATTTACTATGCAGGCTGAATATGGAATGTGATTAACTATTTGGTAAAGGATGGTGCCAATGTCGGTTGATCTGGTTGAGGTGTGTTGGTTCAAGGAGTGAAGCTTCTGAGATAGGTTCTTGTTTCCTTTTCGATAGTAGGTATAGATAATAAATGCAACTAACGCTGAAAGTAGCAGCGTTACACCAATGCTTAACATATGCGTCAAGTTAAAACCCGAGCTAATGGTAGAAGCATTTTGTGGATGCAGGGCTGTGATTGCTATGTTATGAATAGGTTTCAAATGTTGAATGCTTTAATTAAAATGTTTTCATATAATCCCTTACATGAATAGCTTTGGTTTTGAATTAACAAAATTATAACAATTGATTATATGTAGAAACATTCAAATATTTAAAAATAGTTATAGTCAGTTAAGTTATTAAATAATGTGTTAAAAATAAATTTTTTAATGCATAAACTGATATAGATACCTCAATCGGGTATTCACCTAAAGCATATCTTTATTACCTTTGCAACTTCTATAAATATAGCTTACTCGTAATAATATTGAATAATGGGAATTGAGAATCAATTAAAAACATCTGTAGTAAAAGCAGTTAAAGAACTGTATGGAGCCGAAATAGCATTGGAGTCGATTCAATTGCAGGTTACTCGAAAAGATATGAAGGGCGATTATACCATTGTGGTATTTCCATTATTAAAGGTTTCTAAAAAAAATCCGGTTGAAACTGGAAACGAATTGGGAGCTTTTATTAAAAATGATTGTCAAAATGTATCGGAATTTGATGTAATAAAAGGATTCTTAAATATTCAGTTATCGCATGCTTATTGGATTGATTTTCTTAATAAGATAGGAAATGACGATAGTTACGGGATTAAAAAAGTAACGGATGAATCATCGCAGGTGATGATTGAATACTCTTCACCTAATACAAATAAACCACTTCATTTAGGACATATCCGTAACAACTTATTAGGATATTCTCTATCTCGCATTGTTGAAGCCAATGGTAACAAGGTTGTGAAAACTAATATCGTTAACGACCGAGGTATACATATTTGTAAATCGATGTTGGCTTGGAAGAAGTGGGGAGAAGGTCAAACTCCGGAATCAACGGGTAAAAAGGGTGATCACTTAGTTGGTGATTACTATGTACGTTTTGATCAGGAATTAAAGAAAGAGCAAGCAGCTTTAATTGCAGATGGTGCAAGCAAAGAAGAAGCTGAGGCTAGCTCTCCGTTGATGAAGGAAGCTCGCGAAATGCTTTTGAAGTGGGAAGCTAACGATCCTGAAGTATATGCGCTTTGGGAGCAATTAAATAAATGGGTTTATAGTGGTTTTGCTACTACCTATGAAACCATGGGTGTTGATTTTGATAAAATCTATTACGAATCGGATACCTATAAAACTGGTCGTGACATGGTGCTCGGCGGGGTTGAGAAAGGTGTATTCGAGAAACGCGAAGATAACAGTGTTTGGGCTGATCTTGAGAAAGATGGCTTAGACGAGAAATTGTTGCTACGCGCCGATGGAACCAGTGTGTACATGACTCAGGATATCGGAACGGCTAAATTGCGTTTTGATGATTATAAGATTGATGAAATGGTTTATGTGGTTGGTAACGAACAGAATTACCACTTTAAAGTACTCGCTATTTTATTAGATCGTCTGGGTTTTGATTGGGGTAAAGATTTGGTTCATTTCAGCTATGGTATGGTTGAATTACCCGAAGGTAAAATGAAGTCGCGTGAAGGAACAGTTGTAGATGCTGATGATTTAATGGCAGCTATGATTGATACGGCGCGTGATATGTCGAAGGAGCTCGGTAAATTGGAAGGTTATTCTGAGGAAGAAGCTGAAAAAGTATATAAAACCATTGCCTTAGGAGCCTTGAAATATTTTATTTTAAAGGTTGATCCTCGTAAGAATATGACCTTTGACCCTAAGGAATCAATTGATTTTAATGGTAATACCGGACCATTTATTCAGTATACTTATGCACGTATTCAATCTATTGGACGTAAGGCTGCTGATAAAGGATTTTCAATTCCTGATTGTATTGATTCTACCACTATTTTAAGTGATAAAGAAGTGCAATTAATGTCGATGTTGGCTAATTTTCCATCGGTAGTGAAGGAGGCTGGTAAGGTATATAGTCCGGCTGTAATTGCTAACTATATTTATGATATGGCAAAAGAGTTCAATCAGTTTTATCACGACTCGCCAATTGCTGTTGAGGAAAACGAAGCTATCCGATCAATGCGTTTGTTCCTGTGTAAAAGTGTTGGACAAGCCATTAAAAATGGAATGTGGATGCTGGGAATAGATGTGCCTGAAAGAATGTAATTTATACATCATATATTTGGAAAAGCTTCCTCAGGGAAGCTTTTTTTGTTTCTTCTTATATGATCAGTTCGATAAATAATTGATATTTTTGATTGAAGAAAGTGAGATTATTAAAAAAGTTATGAATTAAAGCAATATTGAGCTTAACCCCAACGTTGCATTAGAGGACGTAAAACTTAGAAATATGAGAAAAATTGGACGGTACGGTATACTATTATTATTTCTTGCAAATACTTTAGTGATGTTTGCACAAACACCCCAGGATGTAGCCGTTTTTGATAGTACTAACGTAAAAGGACAGTTTGATTATGTGATTAAAAAATCAAATACCTTTGAGCAATTCAAAGTTGTAAAAACCTGGTACTTAAATAAGTTGAGAAAGAGTGCGAGCGATAGTATCGTAAATTTAAAAGGTAGTATTAATAAGCATCAAGTAGAGATTGAGCAGCTTAACTTAAATGAGGCGGAATTAAATTCTCAGATAACTGTTTTAAAAACAAATTTAGACACAGTTACTAAAAGCAAAGACAGTATTGCCTTATTTGGAAACGAGTTATCCAAATCGTTGTACAATACCATTATGTGGAGTCTGGTTTTGGGTTTGACTGCTTTAGCGGTTATATTATTTTTACTTTTTAAGAGAAGTAATTCTATTACTAACGAAACAAAGCATCGCTTATCAGAGTTGGAAGAGGAATTTGAAAATCATCGTAAATCAGCTTTAAAGCGTGAGCAAAAACTGGCGAGAGAACACATGGACTTTAAAATGAAGAATAAGTTATAAACTTAAAACAGCTTCTCATTATACATCAATAAAAAAACCACCCTTTGAGGTGGTTTTTTATATTTTTAATCTTCGTTGGAATTAAGCCATTCAATGGCTGCATCCTTTGTTGAGAACTGTTTTCGATTTATTCGCTCATTAGTTGGTAACCATGAGAAAAGCATAGCATAAGCTGTTACCTTAGGGTCTTCGACCAAAAAGGCAGTTTTTACTGAGCTTAAATCTAATGTTGACTTTTCAGCAATGGCCGACAATTTATTAATGTCATCAAGGTGTAAATCTACATTAGCTTGTGTGAGATCATAAAAAATCTTCAAGTCTTCCGGCCGATTCTCTATCTCTGAAAAATCTTTCAGAAATGTGAGTAAATCTTTCAGTTCGATGGTTCCTGATAATGAAACGTGAAATATATTATCAATAATGGCGTACGAAATCATTTCTTAAGTGCTGTTTATTTGTTCTGGTTTAACCAGTTTTTTAGTGTTTCTGCAGTAATAATACTGGTAAGTATATCAATGTTTGTTTGATCTGGTAAATTCTTTAAGAATTTCTCAATGTCCTCTTTTTCGGTGTTTTTATCTTGCAATAATTGCTTTAAATTTCTAAGCGACGATCCGGTTAGTTCATCCTCAAAGGGCGTCCAGATAAAATCAAATTCCTCATTTCTCGTATTATCATCAGGATTTGGCTCCGTTTGAATTTCAAGTTGCTGAATAATAACGTTCATGCAAGCTTTACAATCTTCCTTTAAAGGGTCGGCCTTACCCGATTCATCGCGAAGTGCCCAACTATTGTATTCGTAATTAAGAGCCGCTATTGCTTTTGATTGAACAGAATGACTACCGAAGATGGAGTCAATGATAATTGAACTGGCTTTTTTCCAGGATGATAGGTTGAAGTCACGATCATCTATTTTATTTAATTGCTCGTTCAATAATTGTATGTACAATTCTTTTTGGCTCATAGTTGCCTTTTAAGTGAAATGAGATGATATTTGATTGAAATATATAAAGAATATGATATGAAATTACGATTGATTGCCTTGTTTTTGATGATATTACCAATTATGGGGATAACAGCTAAGAAAAAAGAGATGAGAGAAAATGATAAGTTAATGGTTATTTGGAGTAGTGGTGATCCGGATGTGGCTTTTAAAGTTTGTTTGATGTATACACATGCCGCCAAAAAAAGGGAATGGTTTAAAGAAGTGCATCTTGTTATCTGGGGGCCATCTGCCAAGTTATTGTCTGAAAACGAAGAGATCAAAAAGAAAGTGCTGCAAATGAAGGAAGATGGAGTGGTGCTGGAAGCATGTGTTAATTGTGCCAATATGTATGGCGTAGCTGATGAGTTAAGTGATATGGGTGTTGATGTAAAAGGTATGGGTGTACCTCTAACTGAACGATTAAAAGCCGATTGGAAACAGTTAAATTTCTGATGCATTGCTGTTGAACTGCCCTTTCAGGGCGTATTAATACTTTACTGCATTACCCAAGGTTATCACCTTGGGCTTAATTGAAACTGGCTTTCAGCCATAAAATAAGTTACGACTCAATTATTTTTATTGGTCTTTAAGCAGATGGTGTAATAGTTATGTGGTGTGATATGAAAATTATAATGTCATAGCAAGGCTGAAAGCCTAGCCTTAATTCAACCTGAGGTTTATCCTCAGGTTATGAAACGAGTAATTTGTAGCGTCCTGAAAGGGCAATTAAATAATTGATTAAGATTCGATCCTTACCATATATTTAAGTGGTTAGACTGAGAATGAACTGTCCTTACAGGACGAACTTAAACTTGATATTTATAACGCAAGGTTAACACCTCGGGCTTAATTGATAATGGCCTTCAGCCATAAAATAAGTTACGACTCAATTATTTTTATTGATCTTTAAGTAGGTGGTGTGATATGAAAATTATAATGTCATTGCAAGGCTGAAAGCCTAGCCTTAATTTAGCCTGAGGTTTATCCTCAGGTTATGAAATGAGTAATT